>JAIEPP010000340.1 GCA_019748335.1 Xanthobacteraceae bacterium | reverse complement strand
TGGAGAACGCGGTCAGGTTCGGCGCCGAGGCGACCATCCGCCTGCGCACCTCTCCGGATCTTGTCACCATCGATGTCGAGGACGACGGTCCCGGCATTTCCGACGCACAGAAGCAGAACGTGCTGGAGCCGTTCGTGCGCGGCGACGACGCCCGCAACATGGACGACGCGTCAGGCTTCGGCCTCGGCCTGTCGATCGCCAATGCCATCGTGCTCGCGCATGGCGGCGCGTTGTCGCTGCATGACCGCAAGCCGCATGGCCTCGTGGTCCGCATTCAACTGCCGGTGCGCCAGCAGAGCCAGAAATCGGCCGCTTGACATAGCGTTTTCAAGCGAAGTGCCTTGCGGTTCGCGTGAAGAAAACGCGTCAAACCAAAAGCCTACGCCGCGAGCGCGTCGGGGTCCGCCTCGTCGTAGATCGCGATCGCTTCAAAGCGATAGTCGCAGGCGCGGCAGAACCAAAGGAACGAGGTCCGGCCGGGGCGGCTCTCGATCCAGTCCGGCCTCGCGATCGGCTTGCCACATTGCGCGCAGGGATTTTCGCGAGGCTGATAACCGAAATCGAGTCGGGTCATGGCGTATCTCCCGGATTTGATTTTGATTGGCAGATCTTGTTTTGAATGGGACAGATTTGCTGACGGAACAAACAGACGCTGTCGTCGGCGACCGTAAATCCACATTGCGTCACTTGCACGACAATCATGCGTGTTGATGCGGCGCGAAAATATCGAATCCTCATGGTGAGGGGCGCGGCTTCGCGCGCCTCCGGACGATGCTTCGCGTCGCCGGGCGAACCATGAGGCCCCACTCGTGCCGCTCATCCTTCGAGACGCCGCTTCGCGGCTCCTCATGATGAGGTCCTGAATCCATATCCCGTCGGGTTTTCGCCACATCTGGCCGCAATACTCCGTTACCCATTAACGGCCCGCCGAGACACTTTTTCATGAAGCGTTTGCCTGCCATCGCCTGGTTGACCGCCATGGCGGCGCTGCTGTTGCCGGTTCCCGCCGCCGCGCAGAACCGCGCGGCGTATGAAAAATTGGTCGCTGACCACGCAAGGGCCAATCACGTGCCGGAAGCGCTGGTGCACCGGGTGATCGTGCGCGAGAGCAAATATCACCCGGACCTCGTCGGGCGCGGCGGCACCATCGGGCTGATGCAGATCAAGCTGCCGACCGCGCGCGGCCTCGGCTACCAGGGTGACGCCGAGGGCCTGCGCGATCCCGACACCAACCTCACCTACGGCGTCAAATACCTCGCCGGCGCCTGGCGCGCCGCCGAAGGCGACCACGACCGCGCCGTGCATCTCTATGCCAGCGGCTACTACGACGTGGCAAAACGGCAGCGGCTGGAGCGGGCCAGACATCCTGAGCCGGTGCTTGCGAGCGCGCCGCCGCAAGAACCGGCGCCGGCAAAAGAAGCCGCGGTCGAGCCGAAACAGATCGCGGCCGAACCGAAGGAAGCGGCGGCCGATACCGCTGCATCTGCCGAAGCCGAGCCGGAGCCGACCGAAAAGCCAAAGGAAGCGATCAAGCCAGGCGTCGTCCCAAGCGTCGTGGCCACCAAGCCCAGGGCCTCCCATGCCGCGAAGCCAAAAGCCCCCGCTGGCCCGCTGGTGTTGACGCCGATACTGGCAAAACTGAAAGCAGCGCTGACGCCGACACCGCCCAAAGCCGCATCGAAGCACTCGCAAAAGAAGCTCGCCGAAGCCAAAGAGCGGGTTCCGCGCCCCTCAGCCAGCATGGCTGCCAGCCCTTCCAGCGGTGCAAACGCCGCAAAGCCGCGTTGACACCCCGGCCCATCGGCCTACATTAGAGCTGTTCCGAGGGGAGTTCCGACGAGGAGCTGAGATACCGCAAACTTTGGGCCGGCTTTACATAAAGGTAGAGCCACCCGAAGACCGCGGTGACCCTTTGAACCTGATCCGGGTCATGCCGGCGAAGGGACAGGGATGTTACAGGGTTCGAAGTCGCGGGGGGATTCCCCCGTATCCATCATCGGCGCCGGCATTGCTGGCGCGTGGCAGGCATTGCTGTTCGCGCAGGCCGGCCACGCCGTGACGCTCTACGAGCGCAGCGACGCCGAGATGACATTGTCCACCAGCCACTGGGCCGGCGGCATGCTGGCGCCGTGGTGCGAAGCCGAAACCTCGGAGCCGGTGATCTCGCGCCTCGGCCTGCGCTCACTGGATTTGTGGCGCGAACATTTTCCGCAAACCCCGTTCAACGGCTCGCTGGTGGTGGCGCATGCGCGCGACCGCGCCGATTTCGAACGTTTTGCCAAACTCACCTCCGGCCACGTCAGGCTCGACGCGCAGGGTCTTCGCGAACTCGAACCATCGCTGGAAGGCCGCTTTCGCGACGGGCTGTTTTACGCCGACGAAGGCCATGTCGAGCCGCGAAGGGTGTTGCCGGAGCTGCATGCGCGCATCACCGCGGCCGGCGGCACCGTCAAGTTCGACAGCGACGCAAACGCCGATGATCTTGAAGGCATCGTGATCGATTGCCGCGGCCTATCCGCGCGCGACGAGCAGAAGGAGCTGCGCGGCGTCAAGGGCGAGATGATCATCGTCGAGACCGCTGAGGTCGAACTGTCGCGCCCGGTCCGGCTGATCCATCCGCGCTGGCCGCTCTACGTGATCCCGCGCGGCGACGGCAAGTTCATGCTGGGCGCGACCTCGATCGAGGCCGAGGACACCGGCGTCAGCGTCCGCTCGGCGCTGGAACTGCTCGGCGCCGCCTACGCCGTGCATCCGGCCTTCGCCGAAGCCCGCATTCTCGAATTCGGCTCGGGGCTGCGCCCGGCCTTCCCGGACAATCTGCCGCGCATCACCATCGATCAGAAGAAGATCGCCGTGAACGGGCTCTATCGCCACGGCTTCCTGCTCGCCCCCGCCCTGGCGGAGCTGACGCTGGCGCATATTCAGCGCGGCGCACTCGACAATGAGGTGATGCGATGCGTGTGACCGTCAACGGCGAGCCGCGCGAGATAACAGCCTCGCGCGTCGATGCGCTGCTCAGCGAACTCGAATACGAAGGCACGCACTTCGCGATCGCGCTGAATTTCGACGTCCTGCCGAAGAGCCGGTGGGCGGAGACGACATTGAAGAGCGGCGATGAGATCGAGATTATCACGCCGCGGCAGGGAGGGTGATCGTGACTGTATTTGCAGGCTGCGCTCCTTCTTACCTCGCCCCGCTTGCGGGGAG
>JAIEPP010000631.1 GCA_019748335.1 Xanthobacteraceae bacterium | reverse complement strand
GCGCCGGGGAAGGGCGCGTTGTCGGTACGTGTGAGGCCGGGCTTCATCGGATCCATCAGGTCGGCGCCGGCGTAATAGGCGACGAGCCGGCCCTGGTCCTTCGCGGGCACGACGAAGCCGGTATCGACCATGCCGAGCGGATCGAGGATCCGGGCTTTGATGAACGTATCAAAACTCTGGCCGCTGATGACTTCGACCAACCGCGCCACGACGTCGATCGCGAGCGAGTATTCCCATGACGTTCCCGGCTGATAGATCAGCGGCAGGCCGGCCAGTACGTCCACCATCTGCGCCAGCGTGGTCATGGGATTGTGGACGCCGCGCTCGTTGAGTGCCGTGAAGATGACGCTGCCGGGATCGAAAAAGCCGTAGCTCAGGCCGGAGCTGTGGCTCAGGAGCTGACGGATGGTGATCGAGCGCTTCGCCGGCTCGGTATCGTCAAGCGAGGTCGCGCCCGGGCGCAACACCCTTCGATTTCCGAGCTGCGGAATATACTTCTCGATGGCGTCATCGAGGCCGAATTTGCCTTCTTCCATCAGCAGCAGCGCTGCGCAGGAGGTGATCAGCTTGGTATTGGAGAAGACGCGAAAAATGTGGTCGGTGCGCAGCGGCGTCTTGGCTTCCTTGTCGGCAAAGCCAACGCAGTTCACATCGACCAGATCGCGGCCGACCATGACTGCTGATGAAATGCCGGACAGCAGATTATTGTCGATGTAGCGCTGCATGGCGGCGTGGGCCGGTTTGAAGTCGTAGCCGTTGGCCGTCACTTTCAGGTCTTCCATGGTGTTTCCTCTGCAAGCTTTCTGCTGAGGTAACTACCACATCGCCGCCTCGAAAGGCCACGGCCAGCGGCGTTAGCCCACCTTCACCCCCGCATTCGCCAATAGCACCATTGCCGCCTGTTTGGCCGCGCGGGCCATCGCGGGGTCGTTGCGGACCAGATCCTGCGCGATCGAGCCGTCGACCAGCAGCGCGAGCTGCGTCGCCAGTCCCTCGGCATCTTTGACACCGAGCTGCACCAACAGATTGCGAAACCAGAGCCGGCGGCTTTCCTTGAAGTCGATTGCGATCTTGCGTACCGAGCGATCGGCGCTGCCGAGTTCGGCGACCGCGTTGACGAAGGGGCAGCCGCGAAAATCCTTCGACGCGAATCGCCGCTCCAGCGAATCGAAGGTGGCGAGAATCTGCTCCGCCGGCGGTTTGTCCGACGGCCGCGGCGTCACGAAGCGGCGCGCGAGATAGGCCGAGATCAGCGCGTCCTTCGACGGGAAGTGGTTGTAGAGCGTGCGTTTGCTGATGCCGATTTCGGCCGCGATGGTGTCGACGCCAACCGCGCGAAGTCCCTGCAGATAGAACAGCTTGTCCGCGGTCGTTAGGATCCGGTCCTTCATGGAAGGCTTTGGCGTGGAAGCTTTGGTGGGCGGGGGAGGCATGCGGATGCGCGGGTGCTCGAGTTGTCTTGAGCCTTGACAGCAGGACAACCTTATAGACTAGTTACACAGGTCTGTGTACCTAAATCGACTCCAAACGCAGGACACGGATTTCGTGCCGCGGCCCCAAGGGAGAACAAGAACAATGCCGAGGTCATCGTCACTCGTGCAAGCCCTGCGCCCCACATTGCCCATCCTGATCGGCGCGTCGCTGATGCTGACGCTCAGCATGGGCCTGCGGCAGAGTTTTGGCATCTTCATGCAGCCGCTGACGCACGACATCGGGATTTCGGTGTCGCAGTTCACGCTGGCGCTGGCCGTGCAAAACCTCGCCTGGGGTTTCCTCCAGCCGGTGGCCGGCGCCATGACGGTGCGCTACGGCTTCCGCCCCATCATGATGGTGGGCTCGGTGATGTACATCGCGGGCCTCGCCTTGATGGCGACGGCACATGGGATGATTCCGATTCTGATCGGCGCGGGCGTGCTGATCGGCATCTCGCTGGCCTGTACGGCGAATGCGATTGCGATGTCGGTGTCGGCGCGCGCGGTGCCTGCCGCCGTCCGCAGTACCGTGATGGGCATGGTTTCGGCAGCAGGATCGCTCGGCGCATTGGTGTCGGCGCCGCTCGGGCAGATGTTGAATGAAGGTTTTGGCTGGCGGGTGGGCGTCGCCGGCTTTGTCGTGCTCTCGCTGTTCATGCTGCCGGCGGCCTGGTACGCCGGCCGGGCCGACAAGATTCCGCTGCCGCCCAAGGCTGCCGACGACATCGGCGACGCTTCGGCCGCAACAGCCGCGAAGATCGCTTTCGGCAATGCATCGTTCATGGTGATGACCTGCGCCTATTTCGTCTGCGGCATGCAGCTCGTCTTCCTGACCACCCATCTGCCGTCCTATCTGTCGATCTGCGGCCTCGATCCGATGCTGAGCGCACAGACGCTCGGCATGATCGGCGGCTTCAACGTGCTCGGCAGTCTGTTCTTCGGCTGGGCCGGCCAGCGCTGGAACAAGCTGGCGCTGCTCGGCGGCATGTACATCGTCCGCTCCATCGCGCTGGCCTGGTATTTCACTCTGCCGGCGACGCCGGAGACCACGCTCTTGTTCGGCGCGATCATGGGCTTCCTCTGGATGGGGGTCGGGCCGCTGGTCGCGGGTGCGGTCGCCGAAATGTTCGGCCTGAAATGGCAGGCGATGATCCAGGGGCTCGCCTTCATGAGCCATCAACTCGGCAGCTTCCTCGGCGCCTATGGCGGCGGTCTGATCTACGACCAGCTCGGCTCCTACACCATGGCGTGGCGGGTCGGCGTGGCGTTGGGTCTCGCCGGTGGCATCATCCAGGTCGCCTTCGCGCTGATCCGGCCGAGCCAGCCGCCGCAGATGCAGCCGGCATAAAGCCGGACATAAAAATACCGGACATGAAAACGGGGCCCAGTGGGCCCCGTTTTAGTCAGTCTCTATCCGCAATTCTTACTTGATCTTGGATTCCTTGAACTCGACGTGCTTGCGCGCGACCGGGTCGTACTTCTTCTTGACCATCTTGTCGGTCATGGTGCGCGAATTCTTCTTGGCGACGTAATAGAAGCCGGTGTCCGCCGTGGAAACGAGCTTGACCTTGATGGTGACCGCTTTGGCCATGTTCGAAACCTCAAAAATGGGGGTGTCAGGCGCCGGCCAAATCGGCCTGCATTTCCGCGCAACCTAGCTTCTGATCGCCCAAAGTCAAGGTTTTCGGGGCAAAAACCGGCCCGATTCCGGGTGATTAACTC
>JAIEPP010000401.1 GCA_019748335.1 Xanthobacteraceae bacterium | reverse complement strand
CAGCGCCAGCATCGTGGCTTGCAACACGGCCAGCCGGCGCACCAGGCGCCACCGGAGCGAACGCGGTCGCGCGTCCGTCATGTTGCGGACTTCAAGAGATAGCCGACGCCGCGAATGGCGTGAATCTCGACCCCGGCCCGGGCCTCGGACAATTTGCGGCGGAGCCGGGAAATGTGGGTATCGAGGGCGTTCGACTGGATCTCGTCATCGATGCTGTAGACCGCGTCCTCCAGAGATGTGCGCACCACGGTGCGGCCCATGCGTCGCAGCAAGGTCTCCAGAACGAGAAGTTCGCGGCGCGGCAGATCGAGCGGCCGGCCGCCGACGCTGGCTTCGCGATGGCCGGCGTCGAACGACAGGCGGCCGAGCCGGATGATTTCCGACGGCAGATCGGCCGGCCGGCGCAGCACCGCGCGCAGCCGCGCCAGCAATTCCTCGACCGCAAACGGCTTGCCGAGATAATCATCAGCGCCGGTGTTCAGTCCCGCGACGCGATCGGCCAGTTCGCCCCGCGCCGTCAGCACGATGACGGGGACGCCGACGCCTCCGGTCCGCAGTTTGGGGATCAGCGTCAATCCGTCGCCATCCGGCAACTGGCGGTCGAGCAGGATCGCCGCATAGGCATTGAGGGAAACGGCTTCCTCGGCATCAGCCAGTGTTGAGATATGGTCGACCACCATGTCGTAGTGCTTCAGGGCGGCCACGAGCGCGGCCGCCATTTCCGGCTCGTCTTCCACCAGCAACACGCGCAATCGATCACCTCGATGTCAGTTTCCCGAGACGACGCTAGTGCGCGAACATTGCGGCAGGGTTGCAGCCGGACGCGACGTGAGCAGGACGCCAGAACTTTGATCGCCCGTCACCGCCACCTCAAACAAAGCATTGTAAACGCTATGTTTTAATGGACCGATCTCCAATTTTGACACTGTCAAGATTTCGCTTGACGATTCCCTCGCTTGCCCCTACGTTATCTTTACGATGTAAAGATTGGCTCGAAAGGCTGCCTATGACCATCTTCCTCATCCTTGCCCCCTACGGCGCCTTCGCCATGTTGATGCTGGTGACCTCGGCAGCCGTCAGCTTGTTCGTGGCGGCAGCGATCTGCCTCGCCGTGATCGCGTTCGATGTCGCGCGCGGACGCTCGATCAAGATCCTCGGCGCCGGCTCGGTGATCGTGTTCACGGCGGTGGGCGGCTACATCCTGCTGATCGAACCCGGCATGGGCAATTCGGCCGTCAAGTTCGCGGTCGATGCCGGCATTTTCCTGGTCTCGCTGCTGTCGATCGTGATCCGCTTCCCCTTCACGCTGCAATATGCCCGCGAAGCGGTCGACGCCGAGACGGCAAAGCTGCCCGGCTTCCTGCGCTCGAACTACATCATCACCTGGGCCTGGACCGGTGCGGCGCTGTTGATGATGGTCGGCAACATTGCACTGATCTACGTACCGGTCCTGCCGCTGTGGTCCAGCCTTCTGGTTGCGTTTGCCGCCCGCAACAGTGCAGTCTATTTCACCAAATGGTATCCGGAATATTGCAGGGTCAAGTACGGAACGCCGCCGGCCGGCGCCCTGCCCGGCACCAACTGAGAATCGCTCAATTCCGACTTACCATTCAGCAGAGAGCAGGACGATGAAGGACGTATTTGCCAGACTGGGCGCCGATTTTTTCTCCACCATCGTCTTTCTCGCGGTCTACCTCGCGACCGACAATGTCCTGCTGGCGACCGGCGTCGCCATCGCGGGCGCCGTCGCCCAGGTGATCTATTCACGCGTCAAGGGCAAGCCGCTCGGCTACATGACCTATGCCAGCCTGGCGCTGGTGATCGTGCTCGGCAGCGCGACGCTCCTGACCCACGATCCGCGCTTCGTGCTGGCGAAACCCGCGATCGGCCATTTTGCGATCGGCGCCATCATGCTCAAGCGCGGCTGGCTGCTGCGCTACCTGCCGGCGATCGTGACCGACAACATCCCCGAATACGTCACCGTGGCCGGCTATGCCTGGGCCGCGCTGATGTTCGTGCTCGGCGCCGGCACCATCGGCGTCGCGATGACCGGCGACATGAAGCTGTGGACCTTCTATGTCACGGTCGTGCTGGTCGGGGCCAAGGTCGCCGCCTTTGCGATTCAGTATGTCGCGTTTCGACTTCTGATCGGCAGCCGGCTTCGCGCCGCCGCCCGTGCCTGAATTTCGCAAAAGCAAGCCCATAAACAGACCATTGGGCAAGGGCTGAGAGATAGGTTATACCGCCGCGAGCGTATCGATCCCAAACCATTCCGGTTGCTGGGACATGTCGGGGAGACTGCGATGGCCGTGGACGGAAACTGGAATATCACCATGAGCACGCCGATGGGCGAGCGCAAGGCGACGCTGGCGGTGAAAAGCGCGGGCGGCACGCTGACCGGCACGCAAGGCGCCGACGGCAATTCCGGCGAAATTTTTGACGGCACCGTTGCCGGCGACGACGTCTCCTGGAAGATCTCCATCACCAACCCGATGCCGCTGACGCTTTCCTTTACCGGCAAGGTTGCCGGCGACAGCATGTCCGGCGAAATGGGCATCGGCCCGATGGGCAGTTTTCCGTTCACGGGAACGCGGGCGTAAGCCATTGACGAGGAAGCCGGCGCGCGTCCGCCACATTCAAAACGGCCGCTGGCACGCACTGCCGGCGGCCGTTTTTCTGATCGCCATGATCAGTACGGCGAACGCCCAGGATGCAGCCGAGCCTGACCCCGCATGGCGCGCGAGCGCACTGGCGCTGGTGCCGCCGGGTTACGTCGCGGGCCGGGCCTACCGCACCGATGACCCCGCGCTGACGGGCTATCTCGCGGTCCATCCGGCGAGCGCCAACGATCCAAAATCTCCCCTCAGTGCATTCGCGACGCGCGAGACCCTTTTCGTGCGGCTGACCAAAGGCGACGGCGGACTGCGCGCACTATCAGCCGAATTAAAACCACGCGACAGCAACGATCCAGATGACGACGGCGATGGCTTCGCCAAGACGTCCGCCGAACTGGCGCAAAAGCGCGCGGCACTGCCGCCCGGCACCGAACCATGCGACCTCGGCGCCTGGTCGGAAGATCACGATCCCAAGGGCCTCAACGTCCGCGCCGAGCCTTCGGCGAAAGCCCGCATCCTCGGCACGCTTCCACAGCCCTACCGGCTGAAGAT
>JAIEPP010000462.1 GCA_019748335.1 Xanthobacteraceae bacterium | reverse complement strand
GCGCCGCAGCAGGGCGCGAATCCGCGCCAGGATTTCCTCGAGATGAAACGGCTTGGCCACGTAGTCGTCGGCGCCGGCGTCAAAGCCCTGCACCTTGTCGCTCCAGCGATCGCGCGCGGTGAGGATCAATACCGGCATCGCGCGCCCGTTGCGGCGCCATGCCTCCAGCACCGAGATGCCGTCCATCTTCGGCAGGCCGATGTCGAGCACGACGGCGTCATAGGGCTCGCTGTCGCCGAGGAAGTGCCCCTCCTCGCCGTCGAAGGCGCGATCAACCACGTAGCCGGCGTCCGTCAGCGCCGTCGTCAACTGACGATTGAGATCCGGATCATCCTCGACAACAAGCAGGCGCAAGCTGGCCTCCAACCATGAGCTTCACGATATCAGACCTCATCATGCGGCTTAGCGGCGTGAACGGGCTATGAACGGGACAGGCGGCGCCATGTTACTTTTTCTTCATGCGGTTCAAGGCGGTCCGGCGACTTCCTGAATCAGAGGATTCAACGCCTAACATGCCGGATCGGATGCCCCAAGGGGGGCAAAAGGGGGGCTATCCATGGTCAACGCCCGGCCGGCGGCCCCCTGACCTCGATAAAATCGACGGGACCGCCGGCTCTGTCGTCGTCGAAAATTCCAACCGTGAGCCGTCCCGTGCGCCAGGCCAGCGTGTCCAGATTGGTGCGGCCTTCATAGAGCAACGGGCCGTCCGGATCATTGTCGTGGCCGTGGACCACGTGACGCCCACCGAACCCACCTGCGTATCCCCTCGGATAGCGCTTCCACAACAGCGTCGCTTCGCTCTGCTGCTCCAGCGGAAGCTCGGGATCGACGCCGGCATGAACATAGACGCGGTGGGCATCGACATGAATCAGCCGCGACGCGTCGAGCCACGCGATGTGGGCTACCGGCACGGCGGACGGGTCGCCGCCATAGGAGTCGAGCGCGGCCTGCCCGCCTTTTTCCATCCATGACGCCATCCTGGCGGGGTCGCGCAGCGCCGCCACCATCATGGCGTCGTGGTTGCCCTTCAGGGCCACGAAATTCCAGCCGGGAATGCCCGGCGAGAGCCGGTCGATAACCTGTTTGCTGTGCGGGCCCTTGTCGACGTAATCGCCGATCGTGACGATGACCCCGCCTCCGCCGCCCGAATGCGTAGATATGTCGGCGAGAGCGCTACACAGCAGATCATGTCGGCCGTGAATGTCCGGAATGACGTAAGTGAAGCTCATACCAGCCCGCATTCTCACCAGCCCGCATTCCCAGAATGATGAAGGGAACGTCACAACCGGCTCAGGTCGGCCCTCTCAACGGTACTCAATTATACGTCAAAGCTCCGCTCAGGTCCTGAAGAACACAAACCAGACGATACCAAGGATCAGGACCGCGAGCCCGGTGGATGCCACCAAAAGGGCAAGCACCGACGGGCCGGGCTCGGCCTGCCGGGCCTCGGTCGCGGTTTCAACTATTTGGCCATGTCGCTGCGTTGCCATGGGAACCTCTTCGAGTAAGTGCCTGTATTGCCAGCTATTGCGTCGACACCGGCTATCGAGAGCAACGCATGATGGGACATCCCGTTCCGGATTTCCCACCCTGCCGGCCGGGATAGCCCGACGGTCCAAAAGGTCGCAGGCAATCCGCCCGTTAAATCTGTCTCAGGCACGGTTAACGCCGTTGGCAAATTCCCTGTGCCCTGATGTTTGAGACCGCCTGATCCGATGGTATCCTTGCCGGTCGTCTGTCGCGTCTTCCGGAGTATCCCATGGCCCCCCGCGCCAACTGGAAAGGCTTTCTGCGCCTTTCGCTCGTGACCTGCCCGGTCGCCCTCTATCCGGCGACCTCGGACACCGAAAAGGTCTCGTTCAACCAGATCAACCGCAAGACCGGGCATCGCATCAAATATGCCAAGGTCGATGCCGACACCGGCGAGGAAGTCGCCAACGAAGACATCATGAAGGGCTACAAGGTCGACACCGACACCTACATCGAGGTGTCGAAGGACGAGCTCGAGGACATCGCGCTGGAATCGACCCGCACCATCGAGATCGACGAATTCGTACCCAGGACCGACATCGACAGCCGCTATGTGATCCGCCCCTATTACCTGGTGCCGGACGGCAAGGTCGGCCACGACGCCTTCGCGGTGATCCGCGAAACCATCCGCACCATGAACAAGGTGGCGATCGGCCGGGTGGTGCTGACCAACCGCGAGCACATCATCGCGCTGGAACCGCTCGACAACGGCCTGATGGGCACCCTGCTGCGCTACCCCTACGAGGTCCGCAGCGAGAAGGAATATTTCGACGACATCCAGGACGTGAAGATCACTAAGGATATGCTGGATCTCGCCAAGCATATCGTCGAGCAGAAGTCGGGCTCGTTCGAGCCGGAGCAGTTCGAAGACCGCTACGAGCAGGCCCTGATCGACCTGATCAACCAGAAGCGCAGCGGCTTGGGCACCACGGCCAAGGCCGCGCCGAAGTCCGGCGGCAACGTCATCAACCTGATGGACGCGCTCAAGCGCAGCCTCGCCGGTGAAAAGCAATCGGTCCCGGCCGCCAAGAGCCAAGATAAGGCTCAGGCCAAGGGCAAGAAGCCGAAGAAGCGCATCGAGGGCCAGCGCGAAATGCTGCTGCCGATCAGCGGCGGCGGCAAGCGCGCGGTCAAGGAAACGGTGAAGGAAGCCCCGAAGAAGGCGGCAAAACCGGTGGCGCGCACCGCCTCCCGCGCGAAGAAGGCCGGTTAGCGCCCGGCCTCAATCGCCGCCGCCGTCACCGCCACCGTCCCCACCGCCGAGATCGAACAGGCCTAGATCGCCATCCCCGCCGTCACCGGCGCCGGACGACGATCGCTTCCTGAACATCAAATCCAACAGCAGGACGAAGACCAGCACCGCGGCAAACACCTGCCACGGATGTCGCTTGATAAAGGCCAGGATCGGCGGACCCCAGGTGAGAAGTAGAGGGCCAAACAGCAGTTCTTGCATTGTGCCCTCGCCAGGCTTGCCGCTACTTGGGCGAGCTGCTCATGTCGGCGAACCTGGTGCTCAAGGTGCTGCCGATATTGTTGACGACAGTGACGATGACGATGCTGAGGCCGGCCGCAATCATGCAATATTCGATCGCGGTTGCACCGGTTTCGTCGTCGAAAAGATCCTTT
>JAIEPP010000622.1 GCA_019748335.1 Xanthobacteraceae bacterium | reverse complement strand
TCAACGGCAACCCGCTGATGTGCGCGGCCGGGCTCGCGGTTCTCGAACATGTCGCCACGCCGGCGTTCCTGAAGTGGACCACGGATGCCGGGCTGCTTCTGGAAAGCGAGTTGCAAAAGCTGTCGGCGCGGCACGGGCTCGGCGAGGTGCGTGGCCGGGGGCTGTTGCTGGCGCTCGATCTCAAACTGCCGATCGGCGCCTCGATCGTGGCCCAGGCGTTCGAGCAAGGCGTGCTGTTGAATTCGCCGCAGCCGGACGCGCTGCGCTTCATGCCGGCGCTCAACGTCTCCAAGGAGGAGATCGCGGACATGATCGAATGTCTCGACAAGATCCTGACCAAAGCGGGCGCTGCGCGAATGGTGGCGTAACTCTCTCAACGCGTCGTCCCGGCCTTGCGCCGGGACCCATACTCCGCGGCCGTTGTAATTGCAGGCAGTCCCGACGGCCTTCTTTCAATCGATGGATCACGCGATATGGGTCCCGGCTCAAGGCCGGGACGACACCGTTTTCCAACGGCGGAAGTTACGGCCTTAAGATCGCAGCCCCCGTGGTCGCCCTGCCCTCGAGATCGATATGCGCCTTCGCGGCATCCTTCAGCGCGTAGGCGTGGTTGATCGGCACATGGAGCTTGCCGTTGATGACGGCGGCGAACAGCGTGTCGGCGCCTTCGAGCAGTTCCTTGCGGGTACCGACATAGTCGTTGAGCTTCGGCCGCGTCGCGAACAGCGAGCCGTGGTTGTTGAGTTCGGCGAGCGCAAACGGCGGTACCGGCCCTGACGCATTGCCGAAACTCACGAACAGGCCGCGCGGCTTGAGGCAGGACAGCGACCCCGGAAAGGTGGTCTTGCCGACACCGTCATAGACGACGTCGCAGAGTTCGTTGCGGCTGATCTGCTTGACCCGGTCGACGAAATTTTCCTCGTTGTAGAGGATGACGTGATCGCAACCATTGGCGAGCGCGAGATCGGCCTTGGCCTTGGAGCCGACCGTCCCGATGACATGCGCGCCCATCGCACGCGCCCATTGGCAGGCCAGCAAACCGATGCCGCCGGCCGCCGCATGGATCAGCACGCGGTGATGCGGCTCGACCTTGAAGGTCTTGTGCAGGAGATACCAGACCGTGAGGCCCTTCAGCATCAGCACGGCGCCCTGCTCGTACGTGATGTGGTCGGGCAGCTTGACGAGTTTGTCGGCCGGGATCACGCGCTCCGAGGCGTAGCCGCCGAGATTGAAGTAATAGGCGACGCGATCGCCGAGATGGAAATTGGTAACGCCAGGCCCGACCTCAATCACTTCGCCCGCGGCTTCATTGCCGGCGATGAACGGCAACCCCGGCGCCTTGTAGAGGCCGGTACGGAAGTAGACGTCGATGAAGTTGAGGCCAATGGCGTGCTGGCGAATGCGAACCTCGCCCGGTCCCGGCGCAGGCACCTGCACATCCTCATAAACGAGGGCTTCCGGGCCCCCTACCTTGTGCACGCGCACGGCCTTGGTCATGACGATGGCTCCCTTGGTATCTGCTCAAGCATCGAACGTTAAAGACGAAGCGAAAGCCATCGCCGCCGCGTTGTCAACTCGCCGGCCAAAACGGGCTAGCGAACGGTCTTTTTCCGGTTGCGCTTGGCCAGCACATTGAACGCTTCGACGGCAGCCGAGAACGTGATGGCAAAATAGATGTAGCCGCGCGGGATGTGGAATTTGAAGCCATCCGCCACCAGCGCCACGCCGATCAGCACCAGGAACGCCAGCGCCAGCATCTTGGTGGTCGGATGATCCGCCACGAACCGCGCCACCGGACCCGACGAGACATACATGATGAAGCAGGCGATCACGACGGCCGCGATCATGATTTCGAGATCCTGCGCCATGCCGATCGCGGTGATGATCGAGTCCAGCGAGAACACCATGTCGATGATGATGATCTGGACGATCACCCAGAAGAACGCGCTGGCCTTCGGCGCCGCATCGGGCTCGCCGTCGCGCGCCTCGACCTCGGCGTGAATTTCGTGGGTCGCCTTCGCGATCAGAAACAGCCCGCCGCCGATCAGGATGATATCGCGCCAGGACAACGCAACGCTCTGCACGGTCAGCACCGGTTGCGTCAGGCCGATCAGCCACACCAAAAGGCTGAGCAGGATGATGCGGAACACCAGCGCCAGCAGCAATCCGATCTGGCGCGCCCGTTTGGCCTGCGCGGGCGGAATGCGCGAAACGATCACCGACAGGAAGATGACGTTGTCGATGCCGAGTACGATCTCCAGCGCCGTCAAGGTCAGCAACGCCGCCCATGCTTCCGCGCTGGTCAGTAATTCCATCATGCCCGAAACGCCTTGATCCGCCTGATGACCGCATCGCTGCCGACGATATAGGCCGCGATGACGCAAAGCCCGGTGGTGATGGCGATGCCGACGTTGAAGTCGCAAGCCAGCGTGTAGATTGCAAGCCCGGCCCACGCGGCCAACAGCCACAGCGTCAGCCAGCGCAGCCGCACGACGCGGACCGGATGCAGCGTATGAAACGGCGCAAAGGTCAGCACGATCAGGGCCGCGATGCCGAGCGTGGACAGCGCCGGCGACAGGTGGAGCAGGAACAGGTAGAACGCCGCCGCGTTCCACAGCGCCGGAAAGCCGCGGAAATGATTGTCGGACGCCTTCATCCGCTTGTCCGCAAAATACAGCGCGCCGGATACGACGACGCCGATGCCGAGCAGCGGCGCCGCCAGCGGCAGCAAAAGCCCGCTGGCGGTGATCGCATAGGCCGGAACGAAGACGTAGGTGACGAAATCGACCACGAGGTCAAGCACCTCGCCGGACCAGTCCGGCTGCAGCCGGACCACATCCAGCTTTCGCGCGATCGGCCCGTCGATGGCGTCGACAATCAGCGCCACGCCCAGCCAGCCGAACATGCTGGCCCAATGCTCGCGCACGGCTTCCAGCATCGCGATCAGCGCAAGGCCGGCCCCCATCGCGGTGAACAGATGCACGCCGAATGCGGCAAGCCGCATCCGGGCCGATGCCGGGTCAGAAACGGGCTGGGTTGTCTGGTCCATCGTCCGGGCAGTGCTATCAGGAATCGCCGCCGTTTGCATATCCGCGCTTGCGGCGTTCCGCCGCGCAAATCGGTGGAAACAATTCAGCCGGTTAACGGCTTGAA
>JAIEPP010000464.1 GCA_019748335.1 Xanthobacteraceae bacterium | reverse complement strand
GTGCAACGCCGTCGCGGTCGCGCTCAGACACTGGTCGTCTCCGATACCAACATGCGCGGCAATGTCGCCCGGAAGCGTGCAAATCGCAAGACGAGGCGGACCGGCGAGATCTTCACGGCGAACGCCCCGTTAACAAACTCGCTGCAATGCCTTGCGCAGTATCGCCATGCGGTCGGATGGCGGGGCTAGCAACCGGTGCTGAAGGTGTGGAGCAGCAGCGGGAACGACGCGATCTCGTAGCGGATCGCGCCGCACTGGCAACCGCCGGTCAATGGAAGCACGGGTCGCATCGCGTTCATCAGGCTGGAGCGAATGGCCGCCCCGCCCTGCAACGCCATGTCCCTAGCCGGCCATCCGCCGTTGCGAGGCCGCCTTCGATTTCTCGAAATCGTTGGGGACCTCGATGTCGACTTCGAGCGTCGAGACGTTCTTGCCGCGCTCCAGGCGGACGATGACCTTGTCCGGATCGAGCGTGACGTGCTTCGACACCACCGCGAGGATTTCCTCACGCAGCGTCACCAGCAGATCGGGCTGGCCGAGCAGCCCGCGCTCATGCGCGAGCAGGATTTGCAGCCGCTCCCGGGCGACGGGAGCGGAAGTATCGCGGCCGCCGAACAGCCGCAGCAACTTCATGCTCATGCGGCCCTCCTTCCCAGCAGGCGGTCCATGAAGCCCTTGCGCTCGACCGGCACCACCATGGCGAGTTCCTCGCCCATCAGGCGGCGCGAGGCGTCGACATAGGCGCGGGCCGGCGCGCTGTCGGCGTTGTTGAGCGTCACCGGCGAGCCGACATTCGACGCTTTCAGCACGTCCTGGCTTTCTGGAATGATGCCGAGCAGGGGCGTTGCAAGGATTTCGAGAATGTCGTCGATGGTCAGCATCTCGCCGCGCGCGGCGCGCATCGGGTCGTAGCGCGTGATCAATATGTGCTTCTTGACCTGCTCGCCCTTCTCCGCCTTGACGGTTTTGGAATCGAGCATGCCGATGATGCGGTCGGAATCGCGCACCGAGGACACTTCGGGATTGGTGACGATGACGGCCTCGTCCGCGTAACGCATCGCCAGCGTCGCACCGCGCTCGATGCCGGCCGGGCTGTCGCACAGGATCCAGTCGAACCGGGTCGAGAGTTCGGCGATGACGCGGCCGACGCCCTCGTCGGTCAGCGCATCCTTGTCGCGGGTTTGCGAAGCCGGCAACAGCCAGAGATTTTCCAGCCGCTTGTCGCGGATCAGCGCCTGCGGCAGTTTGGCGACGCCCTGCACCACGTTGATGAGGTCGAACACCACGCGGCGTTCCGCCCCCATCACCAGGTCGAGGTTGCGCAGGCCGACGTCGAAGTCGACGACGACGACATTCTGGCCGCCTTGTGCCAACGCCGCACCGAGCGCGGCCGTGGTGGTGGTCTTTCCGACGCCACCCTTGCCGGATGTAACGACCAGAACTTTGGCCATGCGTGATCTCCTTGAGCGTTAGTTCAGCGGGGTAATTTTCATGGTGTCGCCCTGCAGCCAGGCTTGTGCCGGGCGGTTGCGCAGCGACACGTCGATTTCTTCCGCGGTCTGGTAATATCCGTCGATGGCGAGCAGCTCCGCCTCGATCTTCTGGCAATAAATTCGCGCCGATGAATTGCCGTTGACGCCGGCCATCGCGCGCCCGCGCAGCGTGCCGTAGACGTGGATCGATCCGCCGGCCACGATCTCGGCACCCGAGCCGACCGAACCCAGTACGGTGACGTCGCCGTCGGTGAAGACGATCGACTGGCCGGAACGCACCGGGCTTTCGAGCAGCAGCGAGGTCGGCTTCGGCCTGGGTTCTTCCTTGGGCTCCTCGGCCTTTACTGGCTCGCTGCGCGTGATCACGCAGGCACGGCCGCCGGTCAGCAGCGGCGGCATGTTCGCCGCGAGTCGGCTCTCTTCAACGCCCTCGATGCCGAGCACGCGGATGTTGCGGTCGTTGAGGCTGCCGACGAGATGGGCGATGGCCGGGCCGCTGAGATCGACGGCGGCAAGGTCGAGCACAATGGGCTTGCCGACGAAATAGCCCGGCGAGCGCGCCAGCGTGGCGTCGATTTCCGAAAGCCAGTCGACGATCGGCACGGCCGGGCTGAACACGAACGCGACATAGGACCGGCCGCGCAGCCGGACCAGTTGACGCGTGGGATCCGCTCGGACGTCCATGATTCGACTCAGCCTTTCTTATTGAATGGTTAAGAATCGACGAAGTTGGTTAACGAGTGATTAATGCTTGGCGGCGACACGAAGGCTTCTAAGCGGCGATGTTGGGTGCTTCGAATCAGGCTTGAATACAGCTACTTTTTGATTCGCGGCGCCGAAGTATCTGACCGGACGCCATATCCGCCGGGTGACGGTTGCTATCAGCGGTTAACCACTAACAAAATCTCAACTCACTTTTGTCACGATTCGGGCCTAAATTCGTCTTCGCGCGGTTCCATCAAAAACGGGTGACCCCGTCAGGTCTTTTCCTGACAGGTCATGTCCGCCGGGAAGCGGGCGATTGCCGAAGGGGACGAGGCAATGGAAGCGGTGGGGAGCTTGGGGTCGCGAGATTTCGTCTCGCAGACTGGTGCCGCCCGACATGGGCCGGACGCCGGAATTTTGATTCAAATTTTCCAACCGAACTTAGCGGGTGGTGGAGCGACGCGGTGCATAATGGCATCCGTTACTTCTCTCTCAAGGGCGTCCATCCTCGCATCTACGTGTAGCGGCCAGGCAAGCCGCCCAGTGAAACGTCCAGCGTCATGAGGAGTAAGCGTATGAGTACCCTGAGCGAGCAAGACCATCTCAACCCCAAAGATCCCCGCTATTATGCGCCGCGCTGGTTGCGTCAAAAAGCGGGATCGCAGCCTTCGCAGGAAGCCGTGCACGACACGCCGTTTTCCCCGGCCTCTTTCGATTCCGAGAGCAACGTATCCCATGCGCTGCTGCAACGCCTCGATCCCGAGGTCATGCACGAACCCGGATATGAGCTCGACTCGGGCAAGGCGTTGCGCAGCATCACGGTACGCTTCGCTGCCGCCGTCGGCATTGCCGCCGTCGTGGCGCTGTTCTTCGTGGTTGTCGTGCCGGCTTCACGGCAGCCCGATGGCGGAGCTGCGAGCCCCACCGGGATCGTGCAGTCGATCAAGAC
>JAIEPP010000246.1 GCA_019748335.1 Xanthobacteraceae bacterium | reverse complement strand
ATGGCGCTGACGATCGGCACCGGCTTCGTGGTCGACGACGCCATCGTGATGATCGAGAACATCGTCCGCCACATGGAAGACGGCGAGTCGGTGATGGAGGCGTCGCTGAAGGGTGCCAGCGAGATCGGCTTTACCGTGATCTCGCTGACGGTGTCGTTGATCGCGGTGTTCATCCCGCTGCTGTTCATGTCCGGGCTGGTCGGCCGCATGTTCCGCGAATTCGCGCTGACGCTGACGATCGCGGTCGTGACGTCGGCGGTCGTCTCGCTGACGCTGACGCCGATGATGTGCTCGCGGCTCTTGAAGCACGCCGGCGAGGAAATGACGGTTCCGGGGCTTGCGGCGGTCAGCCGCGGCATCGACCGCATGGTGGCGTTCTATCACCGCACATTGCTCGTGGTGTTGCAGCACCGCACCATGACCCTGGTGGTGACGTTCGCGACCATTGCGCTGACCCTGATCCTGTATGTGATGGCCCCAAAGGGCTTTTTGCCGCTGCAGGACACGGGCTCGATTACGGCGGTGACCGAAGCGGGCGCCGACGTCTCCTTTGCCGAAATGCAGAGCCGGCAGACCGCGGCGGCTGCTGCGATTCAGGCTGATCCTGATGTCGTCGGTGTCGTCTCGGTGATTGGCGCAGGTTCAGTCAACCCGACCACCAATGTCGGGCGACTGGTGATGACGCTGAAGCCACGCGGCGAGCGCCGTGACGACGTCTCTGTCGTGATCGACCGGCTGAAGGCGCGCACAGCCTCGATCCCGGGCATGACGATCTATTTCCAGCCGGTGCAGGATGTTCAGATCTCCACCCAGTCGAGCCGTTCGCAATACCAGTACACGCTGACCGCCACCGATGCCGCCGAGGTGAACTTGTGGGCCAGTAAGCTGGTCGCCGAAATGCGCAGGGATCCGATGTTCCGCGACGTCTCCTCGGAAGCACAAGAGGGCGGCCTGCGCGCGGCGCTCGACATCGACCGTCAGCGCGCAGGACAGCTCGGCGTCAGCATTCAGGGCGTCAATGACACCCTCAATGATGCCTTCGCGCAGCGGCAGATATCGACCATCTATGGCCAGGCCAACCAGTACCGCGTGGTGCTGGAGGCGCTGCCGATGTACCAGCGCGATCCGTCGATCCTGTCAAAGCTCTATCTGCCGGGGGTGGCGGGCGCCCAGGTGCCGCTGTCGGCGGTGGCCAAGCTGACGCGCACCACGGCGCCGCTGGCGATTTCGCATCAGGCGCAGTTTCCGGCGGTGTCGCTCAGCTTCAACCTGGCGCGCGGCGAGGCGCTGGGCGACGCGGTCGAGGCGGTCAAGGCCATCGAAACCCGGATCGGGATGCCCGGCAGCATCGTCGGCGCGTTCGGCGGCGATGCGGCTGAATTTTCGAAATCGCTGGCCGGCCAGCCGTGGCTCATTCTCGCGGCGATCGTCACCATCTACATCGTGCTCGGCGTGCTCTATGAGAGCTACATCCACCCGATCACCATTCTCTCGACGCTGCCCTCGGCCGGCGTCGGCGCCATTCTGGCGCTGATGCTGTTCGGCCAGGATCTGTCCGTGATCGGCCTGATCGGCATCATCCTGCTGATGGGCATCGTCAAGAAGAACGCGATCATGATGATCGACTTCGCGCTAGAGGCGGAGCGGCACAAGGGCATGACGGCGGACGAGGCGATCGTGCAGGCATGCCTGCTGCGTTTCCGTCCGATCATGATGACGACGCTGGCCGCCTTGTTCGGCGCGCTGCCGCTGGCGGTCGAAAGCGGCACCGGCGCGGAGCTGCGTTTTCCGCTCGGCATCTCCATCATCGGCGGCCTGCTGCTGAGCCAGATGCTGACGCTCTACACCACGCCGGTGATCTATCTGGCGCTCGACAAGCTCAATCGCAGAATCGCGAAGGCGGTGCCGGAACCGGGACCGGTCGGCCCGCCGGCGGCCGGCGCCACCGAGGGGATGCAGTAATGGCATCGATCTCGGAGCCCTTCATCCGCAGGCCGGTTGGCACCACGCTGCTGGCGATCGGGCTCTTTCTGGTCGGCGTCGTCGCCTATTCTTTCCTGCCGGTCTCGGCCGTGCCCAACGTCGATTTCCCGATGATCCGGGTGTCCGCCTCGCGGCCCGGCGCGGACCCGTCGATCATGGCCGCGACGGTCGCAGCCCCGCTTGAGCGCAAGCTCGGCACCATTGCCGGCATCGACCAGATCACCTCAACCAGTTCGCTGGGTACGACCAGCATCCAGCTGCAATTCTCGATCGGCCGCAACATCGACCGCGCCGCGCGCGACGTGCAGGCCGCGATCAACGCCTCGCTGGCAGATTTGCCGAGCGACCTGCCGTCGTTGCCGCGATTCCGCAAGGCCAATCCCGCGGCGGCCCCGGTGTTCGTGCTGGCGCTGACCTCGAAGACGCTGACGACCAGCGCGATGTACGACGCGGCCGATACCGTGATCGCGCAGCGCATCTCGCAGGTTCCGGGCGTCGGTGAAGTCACCGTCAGCGGCGCCGATCAGCCCGCGGTGCGGATCGCGCTCAACCCGGTCGCACTCTCCAACGCCGGGATTGCGACCGACGACGTCCGCATTGCCATCATCAATGCCAATCCGCTGGGACCGGTCGGAATCTTCAACGGCGGCCGCCAGAGCGAAACGCTGTCGATCAACAAGCAGATGCGGACCGCGGCCGAGTTCCGCGACATCATCGTCAAGAGTTCGGGCGGCAACTTCGTCCGGCTGTCCGACGTGGCGGAGGTGGAAGATTCCGTCCGCAACAGCCGCTCGATCGCCTGGTTCAACAAGCAGCCGGCGGTGCTGATCCAGATCACCAAGCAGGGCGACGCCAATGTCATCGAAACCGTCGACCGGGTCCGGGCGCTGATTCCCGAACTGAAGCAATGGCTGCCCGGCGGAGTCGAGATTTCGACGCTGGTCGATCGTACCGGCACCATCCGCGCCAGCGTCCAGGACATGCAGTGGACGCTGCTGGCGACCGCGTTCCTGGTGATGCTGGTGGTATTCGTGTTCCTGCGCCGGATCGTGCCGACGATCGCAGCCGGCGTCTCGGTGCCGTTGGCGCTGGCCGGCACCTGCGCCGGGATGTGGCTCGCCGGCTTCTCGATCGACAATCTGTCGCTGATGGCGCTGGCG
>JAIEPP010000211.1 GCA_019748335.1 Xanthobacteraceae bacterium | reverse complement strand
CGAAGCGAAGCTGGGCCGACATGGAACTGTCGGGCTGGGACAAACTGGTCGAGATCAACCTCAACGGCGTGCTGTATTGCATGCACGCGGTGCTGCCGACCATGCGCAAGCAGAAGGACGGCTGCATCATCAACGTCGCGTCCTGGGCCGGGCGTCACGTGTCGAAGATGCCAGGCCCGGCCTACACCACGACCAAGCATGCGGTGCAGGCGCTGACGCATTCCTTCAACATGGACGAATGCGTCAACGGCCTGCGCGCCTGCTGCTTCTCGCCCGGCGAAGTCGCAACCCCGATCCTGAAACTGCGCCCGGTGGTGCCGTCGGAAGCCGAGCAGGCCAAGATGCTGCAGCCCGAGGATTGCGGCCGTACCATCGCCTTCGTCGCCAGCATGCCGGCGCGTGTCTGCATGAACGAGATTTTGATCAGCCCGACGCATAATCGCGGATTCATTCAGACGCCGCATAACCGGGATTGATTGCGCAGGGTGGGCACGGCGCAAGGGCGCCTTTGCCCACCCTGCAAATTCAGATCAGGCGATGATCTCGTTCAGTGTCTTGCCGAAATGTTCTGGCGTCGTCATGGTCACGCCGCGTCATCGCGGAGAATGCGGTGAGAAGTCGCGGTCGCTTGCCAACCATGATGACATTTTCGGTTCGCCGTACGACGAGACCTGCGAATTGGATTTGTCATCACAATAATTTTTGTACCGAAACCGCCCCCCAAACCCTCCCGTAGCTCGGGCCAACGACGACGAACTCAGGGTCATTCGACCACGTCGTTGTTTTAACCGCCGGCGGAACGCCCGCCGGCCAGCTCAATCATCGGGAGATTATCCATGTCCAAACGTATTGCCCTGCTGTCCGCCGCCGCCTTCAGCGTCCTCGCCTTCTCGGCCACCATGTCAGCGCCGGCGAGCGCCGAGGAAAAGACCGTGATGGTCGGTGGTGCCGCGATGTTCCCGTCGAAGAACATCGTCCAGAACGCCGTCAACTCCAAGGACCACACCACGCTGGTCGCCGCGGTGAAGGCCGCCGGCCTGGTTGAAACGCTGGAAGGCAAGGGCCCGTTCACGGTGTTCGCGCCGACCAACGCGGCCTTCGGCAAGCTGCCGGCCGGCACCGTCGACACGCTGGTGAAGCCGGAGAACAAGGCGACCCTGACCAAGATCCTCACCTACCATGTGGTCGCGGGCAAGCTCGAGGCGTCCGACCTGACCGATGGCAAGAAGCTCAAGACCGTCGAGGGCGAAGAACTGACCGTCAAGAAGTCCGGCGACAAGGTCATGATCGTTGACGCCAAGGGCGATTCCTCGACGGTGACGATCCCGAACGTCAACCAGTCCAACGGCGTGATCCATGTGGTCGACACCGTCCTGATGCCGAAGGCTTAACTCCCGCGCGTCCCTGCATTGTCCCCCAGGGGATGCGTAAAACGGCGAGCCGGGGCAACCCGGCTCGCTTTTTTGTGACCACGATGCCCGCCATGCATCGATTTGATAGGGTCTTGGCAGTAACGGAACCCCGGTTCCCGGCGTATAACCCGGTACGAATTGCAGCGACGGATCAACCCATGTCTAGTCTTATAGCGCCCAGTCTTACAGCCGCCGGCGACCATGTCAGCGCCACGCCAACGAAAGTCATCCAGCCGGCCTGGGTGCGGGCCCTGCACTGGACCAACGCGGTCGCGATGGTGCTGATGATCATGTCGGGATGGCAGATCTACAACGCCTCGCCGCTGTTCAGCTTCACGTTTCCGCATTCGATCACGCTGGGCGGCTGGCTCGGCGGCGCGCTGCTCTGGCATTTCGCCGCGATGTGGCTGCTGATGGTCAACGGCCTGATCTATCTGGCGCTGGGTCTTGCCACCGGCCGCTTCCGCAAGAAGCTGCTGCCGATCACCCCGAGCGGTGTGATCTCCGATACCCGGGCCGCGCTGATCGGCAAGCTGTCGCACGACGATCTCAGCAAATACAATTATGTGCAGAAGCTGCTCTACGCCGGCATCATCGTCGTCGGCATCGTCATCGTGCTGTCGGGCTTGTCGATGTGGAAGCCGGTGCAGTTGCAATGGCTGACAGCCTTGTTCGGCGGTTACAACGTGGCCCGCTATGTTCATTTCATCTGCATGGCGGCAATCGTCGCCTTCATGGTGGTTCATGTCGCGCTCGCCCTTCTGGTGCCGAAGAGCCTGCGCGCCATGATCATCGGGCGTTAATCGAGGAGAATGACCATGAGCCGCATGCGCAATCTTCTGATCCCCGGCGTCGACAAGAAGCTGCTGCTGGGCGATGCCGTCAAGACCATGCCGGACTTCACGCGTCGCCGGTTCATCACCGCCGGCGCCAGCCTCGGCGCACTGACACTGCTGACCGGTTGCGACGTCAAGGACAGTTTCTCTGCCGAGGAGATGCTGAAGCAAATCTCGAAGTTCAACGACGGCGTTCAGGCCGCGATCTTCAATCCCAATGCGATGGCGCCGACGTTTTCGGAAAGCGATGTGACAAAACCGTTTCCGTTCAACGCCTATTACGACATCGACGAGGCGCCCGAAGTCGACGGCAAGACGTGGAAGCTCGAAGTGCGTGGGCTCGTCGACAACAAGAAGTCGTGGACGCTGGAAGAATTGTACAAGCTGCCGCAGGTCAAGCAGATCACCCGCCACATCTGCGTCGAGGGCTGGAGCGCGATCGGAAGCTGGACCGGCACGCCGCTGCGCGATTTCCTCAAGATCATCGGCGCCGATACCCGCGCGAAATACGTCTGGTTCCAGTGCGCCGACAAGGACGGCTACAACTCGCCGCTCGACATGGCGACCGCGCTGCATGCGCAGACCCAGATGACGTTCAAATTCGCCGACGAGATCTTGCCGCGCGCCTACGGTTTTCCGATGAAGATCCGGGTGCCGACCAAGCTCGGTTTCAAGAACCCTAAATACGTGATGTCGATGGAAGTCACCAACGAGTACAAGGGCGGCTTCTGGGAAGACCAGGGATATAATTCGTTTAGTGGGAGTTGAGGATCCTCATGGTGAGGAGGCGCTCCACAGGAGCGCCGTCTCGAACCATGAGAGCCCGCCTGCCGCCATCCTTCGAGACGCGGCGCAAGCGCCGCTCCCTAGGGTGAACGCAATTGC
>JAIEPP010000008.1 GCA_019748335.1 Xanthobacteraceae bacterium | reverse complement strand
CGCCGGACAAGTTGCCGACGGCAAAACTGAAGCTGCCGCCCGGCTTCAACATCGAGGTCTATGCCGCCGGCATGGCCAACGCACGCTCGCTGGCGCTCGGCGACAAGGGCACGGTGTTCGTCGGCAGCCGCCTCGTCGACAAGGTCTACGGGATCGAGAACAAGGACGGCAAGCGCGCGGTGAAGGTGATCGCCTCGGGCCTCTACCGTCCGAACGGCGTCGCGTTCAAGGACGGCACGCTCTACATCGCCGAACTGTCGAAGGTCTCCAAGATCGAGAAGGTGGAAGACAATCTCGACAGCCCGCCGAAGCCGACCCTGATCTACGACAAGCTGCCCAAGGACGAAGCCCATGGCTGGAAGTTCATTGCCATCGGTCCGGACAACAAGCTCTATGTACCGGTCGGCCAGCCCGGCAACGTTGCGTTGCATGACGAGGACCATGGCCAGATCCGCCGGATGAATCTGGATGGCTCAGGCGCCGAGGTGTATGTCCGCGGCGTGCGCAACACGGTCGGCTTCGACTGGAATCCCGAGAACAAGCAGATGTACTTCACCGACAACGGTCGCGACTGGTTGTCGGAGACGGTGCCGGAGGACGAACTCAACCGCGTCACCAAGGCCGGCGAGCATTTCGGCGCGCCCTACTGTCTGCAGGGCAACATCATCGATCAGGAACTCGGCTGGGGCAAGGACTGCAAGGACTACATCGCACCGGTCGGCCTGATGGGTCCGCACGTCGCAGCGCTCGGCATGCGGTTCTATACCGGCAGCATGTTCCCGAAAGCCTACAAGAACGCGATCATCGTCGCACGCCACGGCTCGTGGAATAAATCGAAAAAGCAGGGCGGCGACGTCGTCGTCGTCAAGCTGAACAAGGACGGCACCGTGAAGTCGATGGAGCCGTTCATCACCGGCTTCCTCGAAGACAACAAGTACATCGGCCGTCCCGTCGACGTGATGCAACTGAAGGACGGCTCGCTGCTGGTCTCCGATGACTGGAACGGCGCCGTCTATCGTATCACCTACGGCAAGCAGAAGGTGGCCGGGAAGTAAGTACCAAGTCCGTCATTGCCTGCAACAAACGCAAAGCGTTTGTGCAATGGAGCAACGCGACGAAGCAATCCAGTTTTCTTGAACGAAGATTCTGGATTGCTTCGCGGAGCCTGTCATCGGGCGGGCATTCGCCCGACCCGTTGGCTCGCAATGACGCGTAACGGGCGAATTGTCACTGCTAGGATAATAAAACATGCGCAAGACAACCCTGGCTCTGGCGTTTGCCTTGATCGCTTCTACCGCCGGCGCCGAGACGCTCGAAGAGCGGTTCGTCACGTGCCAGGGCTGTCACGGTGAAAAAGGGCAGTCCGCGACCGAATACACGCCCTCGCTCGGTGGTCAGCAGGCGCCCTATGCGCTGATCCAACTCTTCATGTTTCGCGAGAAGCTGCGCGTGTTCGAGCCGATGAACGATATGGCAAAGGCGCTGACCGACGATGATCTCCGCAATTTTTCTGATTTCATCGCCAAGTTGCCGAAGCCTGCGCCTCCCGCCGATGCCGGCGAGCCGGCGCGGATGCAGAGGGGCGAGACGCTAGCGAAGCAGTATCTTTGCAACAACTGTCATAATCGCGATTTTTCCGGCAAGGAAAACGTCCCGCGGATCGCCAACCAGCGCGAGGACTACCTCGTCAAGACGCTCGGTGAATACAAGGACAACAGCCGTCACGGCTATGACGGCACCATGGCCGACGTGATGGGTTCGGTTACCAAGGAGCAGATCGCCGATCTGGCTTATTACATCGCCCGCGTGCGCTAGTTTCACCTCGCCCCGCTTGCGGGGAGAGGTTGCCGCGCGCGAGCGCGGCGGGTGAGGGGGACTCTCCGCGAGTCGGAATGCTTGGATAGAGCCCCTCATCCCGGCCTTCTCCCCGCAAGCGGGGAGAAGGAGAAGCGGCTACGTTCCCTGTTCTGCAGCGTTCCGGCCCCGCTGGCGCTGCCGCCCCGTCGGCGCTACAAGACGGCGTCAAACGGGGTTTTACATGCAGGATATCTGGCGTCTGTCGGCGGCCGATCTGGCCGCCTTGATCAAATCGAAAAAGGTCTCGGCCACGGAGGCGGCGACCGCCGCACTGGCGCGGCTCGACGCGGTCAATCCCAGGCTCAACGCCGTCATCGACCACAGGCCGGCCGAGGTGCTGGCGCAGGCCGCCGCGATCGACGCCGCGATCGGGCGGGGCGAGGATCCGGGGCCGCTGGCAGGCGTACCGATCACGGTCAAAGTCAATGTCGACCAGCAAGGCTTTGCCACCACCAACGGGCTGAAGCTGCAGCGCGATGCCATCGCTGATGTCAACAATCCCGTGGTCGACAATCTGCTGAAAGCCGGCGCCGTCATTCTCGGCCGCACCAACTGCCCGGCATTTTCCTATCGCTGGTTCACCACCAATCTCATCCATGGCGACACCAAGAACCCGCGCGACCCCGGCATCACGCCGGGCGGCTCGTCCGGTGGTGCTGCTTCCGCGGTCGCGGCCGGCATCGGCCATATCGCCCATGGCACCGATATCGCAGGCTCAATCCGCTACCCCGCTTATGCCTGCGGTGTGCATGGCCTGCGGCCGACGCTCGGCCGCATCCCCGCGTTCAACGCCGCACTGCCGGAACGGAGCATCGGCCCGCAGCTCTGCGCGGTGTCCGGTCCGCTGGCGCGCACCATCGCCGATATCCGGATCGCGCTGGCGGCGATGTCGGTCAGGGACGTGCGCGATCCCTGGTGGGTGCCGGCGCCGCTGCAAGGCCCCGTCATGCCGAAGCGCGCCGCGCTGTGCCTCAACCCTGACGGCCTCGATCCGGTTCCGGAAGTGAAGGCCGCGGTGGCGGATGCCGCCAAACGGCTGGAGCGCGCCGGATGGACGGTGGAGGAGATATCCAACACGCCGCCGCTGCGCGAGGCCGCCGAGATCAACACCAAGCTTTGGCTCGGCGACGGCTATGAAGCGCAACTGGAAATGGCCGAGCGCGAAGGCGATCCCGGCGCGCTGGCCTGCCTGCGCGGCAACCGGTCGAAGGTGTTTCCGTTCGACAATGGAGCGCTGTCAAAGGCGCTGACGCGGCGCGCGACGCTGACGCG
>JAIEPP010000475.1 GCA_019748335.1 Xanthobacteraceae bacterium | reverse complement strand
CGCGGGAAGACCAATTTCAGAGAGCGCCATCAGCGCCTCGCCGAGCGCGTGCTCCTGATAGCGCTTGCGGCGGTCGTTCTCGCCCAGCGTCCACTGCCGTTCGAGTTCTTCAAGGGCTGCGCCGGAAAGCTTCTCGCGCTCGGCCTGGTGTTTGTCGCGAAACGACTTCTTCAGCGCCGACGCATTGGCGAGCCGCGATTTCGGCGTCTCCAGCCCGATCTTGGTCATGCACTCGCGGAACAACTGGCGGTCTTCCGCCTTGTCGATGGCGTCGGCGGTGGCGCCGATCATCTCGACGTCGAATTTGTCGAGGGTGCCCTGGCGGCGCAGCGACAGCGCGCAGTTCAGCGCGGTCTGCCCGCCCATGGTCGGCAGCAGCGCGAAGCCGCCGGGAATGGCGTGGCGCTCCTTCTCGATGATCTTGGCGACGATCTCAGGCGTGATCGGCTCGATATAGGTGGCATCAGCCAGATCCGGATCGGTCATGATGGTCGCCGGATTGGAATTGACCAGGACCACCCGGTAGCCTTCTTCCTTCAGCGCCTTGACCGCCTGCGTGCCGGAATAGTCGAATTCACAGGCCTGGCCGATCACGATGGGGCCGGCGCCGATGATCAGGATGGTGGAGATGTCGGTTCTTTTGGGCATCAGGTCTCGCGGACTGGATTTTAGGCACAAAAAAAGGGCGCGCGTGCTGCGCGTCCCCTAAGCCAAGAGCGCGGGTTACCCTCGCGCGCGGGACGGTCTTTAGACCAGATTCCGCACCCGCGTAACCCCCAAAAAGGCCCCATCCCGCCTTCGCTCTTCGAGCTACGGCGCGGCAAGCCTGTTTTTGCCTCGATTGGCATGGTTTTAAGGGTTTGGGAGCCCGTCCGCCGCTCCGGCCGGGGTGGGGAAAACTGGCTTGCCGAGCCGAAGCTGCGCAGCAGCGAAGGCCCGCCGTCGCTCTATGAGCTATGGCGTGGCTAAGACTTCGGGTTTTGGCTGGCTTGCCGAGCCGAAGCTGCGCAGCAGCGAAGGCTGGAGGCCCGGCCTGGACTTGAACCAGGATAAAGAGCGATGCATCGCCCCCGCGTAGACATTTCCGCCACCGGGCCGCGGCGATCATCGCCGATCACGGGACGGTGAGCTAGGTTTGCCCTCGATCAGGGTTAACGACGGCCAATCTCGAGGGCGTGCCGCGCCACAAACGTCATGCGCCAGGGATTGTGGCCGATATTGACGTGGGTGCGCGAGGCGGAAAAGCCTGCCGCCGCCAGCTTGGCAATCATTTCGTCCTCGCCGTAACGTTGCAGCCCGACCCTGGAGCGCAACTGCCGGTAGTCCGACAACGCGGTGCTGGCGAGGCCGTAAACCGCGTCTTTCAGAAAGCCGTGGCGGCCGGCGAATTTCAGCAGCGCCAGCACGTCCTTGCCCATGCCGACCTCGGGCCGCAGGATGTCGCCCAGTACCAGCCGGCCGCTGGGCTTCAGCAGCCGGCGGACGACGGCAAAGGCGGAATCCAGTTCCGCCGCCGTCATGTATTGCGCGACCGAATTCATGACGACGAGATCGATCGACGTCTCTTCCATCTTGCGCAGGTCGTCCAGCGAGCGGACGCGGATTTTGGTGTTCGGCGCAAAGCGCGCGATCAGCCGGCCGCGGACGCCGGGCGCGGGCTCGGCGAGGTAGAGTTTGCCGCAGGCGTCAGCCACCTTGGCGGCGGAGAGGGCTTCGCCGCAGGCATAGTCCAGCACCACCGCGTCGGGCGAGGTGATGTAGCCGATGATGTCGCGCGCGATGACCTGGAAGTGCAGGTCGCGATGCAGCTTGCTCGCATAGATCGTATGCGTGGAATCGTAATAGTCGATCCAGTCGTCCATGGGTGCGGGGTCCGGCAAAACAGCGGTTCCGGCAGGGAACCGGCAGTCTGGTGATGCGTTAGGTGGTTCGGCGGCCGAAGTCCAATGCCGCCGATGTCCGGTTTCCTAACAGGAAGGTTCGTCGTGAGCAAAGCCCCCAGCAAATCCGCAAAAGTCTCCCCCGATCTCGATACCCCGACCGACCTGCCGCAGGCCGCGGTGGACAAGATCTCGGCCTCGCTCAATATTCTCCTGGCCGACGCCTTCGCGCTTTACCTGAAGACCAAGAATTTCCACTGGCACGTCTCGGGCCGGCACTTCAACGACTATCATCTGATGCTGGACCAGCAGTCGGACGCGATCTTCGCCACCACCGACCAGATCGCCGAACGGGTGCGCAAGCTCGGCGGCACCACGCTGCGGTCGATCAGCCAGATCGCCAAGCTGCAGACCATCCAGGACAATAACGAGGATTATGTCCCGCCGCGCGAAATGCTGCGCGAGCTGATGGAAGACAACAAGCACATGGCGGCCGCGATGCGAAAGGCCCACAAGCTCGCCGATGACCACGAGGACTCCGGCACTGCCGGTTTGCTCGAACTGTTCATCGACGAGACCGAGCGCCGCACCTGGTTCCTGTTCGAGGCCAGTCGTCAGGAAGGCGCCAACGCGGCGTAGCCGACGAGTTCTGCCAATCAGCGCCCGCGTCGCCGCGGGCGTTTTCGTTTGGCACAGTGCAGCCATCGAAGTTGGCCCGCTTTGCCACCCGGTGCAAGGCGCGCCCGGACGCAGGAATTCAGTCGAGAGATCCAAGCAACTCGTCGTAGCGCCGCTCGATCCGCTCGTAGCAGTCGCATGACACCGCTTCCAACCCCTTGGTATCGAGGATGGAGATACGGCCCCGGCCGATCTGGATCAGACCGGCATTCTGCAGGGTGCGTTCGACCAGATTGATGGTGGTTCGCTGCACGCCGAGCATCTGCCCGAAGAATTCCTGGGTCAGACGGATGTCGTTGCTGCCCAGTCTCTTCCGGCACTGAAGCAGCCATCGCGCGGCGCGGCTCTCGACCGGGTGCAAGGCCTGGCAGGCGGTCGATTGTTGGGACTGGGCGAGCAGCGAGAGATCGAACAGGGCCACCACCTTTCGAAGGCTTTCGTTGGCTTTTCCGGCGCGATGAAATTCCGAAACCGGAATTCGCACCGCTTCGCCGCCAACCTGTACGATGGACTCGGCGAACGACGTCATGATGCCGTGAATGGACGA
>JAIEPP010000121.1 GCA_019748335.1 Xanthobacteraceae bacterium | reverse complement strand
AACCTGACCCAAGACCACCATCACCCCGGGTCACTTCTCAGTGGAAATCCAGGGTCACTTCTCGCCGGAAATCAACATCCGCGGGTTTCTCACCATCGCGCGGCCGAGGGCGACCCGCTGGCGCTGACCGCCCGACAATTGCGAAGGAAGGCGGTTCAGCAGGTTGCCGATCTGGAGGCTGTCGGCCACCCGCCCGACGTCGGCGCCGATTTGCCTTCGCACCTCTCTCGCAGTCCTGCTGATGCCGAAGCGTCCGGCCATCCGCTGCAACCGCGTGAGCCGCCGCATCGTTAGCGGCAGGCCGATATTCTGAGCGACAGTCAAATGCGGATAGAGCGCGTAGTTCTGGAAAACCATGGCAAGATTTCGGTCCTTGGCGTCCGTACCAAGGATCGAAATGTCATCCGCCAGCACATCGCCCTGATCGGGCGTTTCCAGCCCGGCGATAATGCGTAACAGCGTTGTCTTGCCACAGCCGGAGGGGCCGAGGAGGGTGATAAATTCCCCGCGCTCCACTCTCAAATCGACCGCATGCAGAACCTGTGTTGCGCCGAACGATTTCGTGAGTTGAACGATGTTGAGTTGCGACACGCCGTCACCTGATTGAGTTTTGGCGATGTTAGTCCGATGCGGTGACAGGCATGTGTATTGCTTGTTGCAGATATGCGACAATCGCGCCACCGTCACAAAAAACAGGTCAAATAGAATTGTGACGACACGATTGGCTTAGACCAGTTGCGTTTTCTTGCTAGCGTAATGAATGGGTCAGGCGCAAGCTGCGCCGATGGAGGCAAACTCCAAAGTGCTCGCAGGTAATTTCGATCCTTACCTGCGCGACGGGGCTAACCGACGGACGGGCTCAAACGCCATCGGAAACCAAGACCGGATCTGGATCCCCCAAACGAAGGGCCGCCCTGCGGTCTTTTTCCACGGTCGAATGGTGGTCCGGCATCCCGGAGTGCCCGGTCGTAGCAGTGTTCGATCGCAGGTCCGCGGAACCGTAAAGCGCGTCATACGCAGCCTCGTCCAAGCTCTGCGTCGGCGCATCGACGACAACGCGGCCACGCGCAAGACCGATGACGCGATCGGTGAATGTGCGAGCATAGCCGACCTGATGCAGGCTGCAGATCACGGCAACGCCTTCGTCCCGCGCGATGTCCTTGAGAAGTTGCATGACCCCGGCGGCCGAACTGGGGTCGAGACTTGCAACCGGCTCGTCGGCGACGATCAACCGTGGCTCCTGGGCGAGCGCGCGCGCGATCGCGACCCGCTGCTGCTGCCCGCCGGAGAGCGTGTCGGCGCGCTGGAGCGCGTGATCGAGCATGCCGACACGCTCCAGGCATTCGAACGCCCTGAGCTTGTCCGCGCGCTCGAAGCGGCGGAATACGCCGCGCCAGGTCGGTAAATAACCGAGCCGCCCGGCCAGCACGTTGTCGAGAGCCGTGAGCCGGCGCACCAGATTGAATTGCTGGAAGACGACCGCGATTTGTCGCAGCTCGCGGGGCGTCAGCCGCTCGATCTCGGTGCCGCCGAAGCGAATGCGCCCCGCGTCCGATTTGGCCGAACCGGTGATACAGCGAAACAGCGTGGTTTTACCGGCGCCGCTCGGTCCCAGAACCGCAACGAATTCATGCTCCATCAACGAAAAGCTCACATTCTCCACCGCCGACCGCGCCCCGAAGCTCTTCGAGAAGTCCTCGACGGTGAGCACCGGCGGCTTGCCGACAATGTCCGGCTGCGAGCCTAACGTGCGCCCATTGGCAGATGTCGTGTCCACGGCGTCACCCATTGGTCAAACAAGCCTCTTGCGCAGCCACCCCGACAGCCAGTCCAGCGCTGTCACGACAATGAGGATGACGGCTATGATTGTGAAAAGCCGGGAGAAGTCGAGAAGGTCCATGCTGTTCTTCAGCTCCTGGCCGATGCCGCCTGCGCCGACGACGCCCAACACAGTGGAGGCGCGGACGTTGAACTCCAGCCAGAACAGCGAGGTTGAGAGTAGAAGCGGCAGAATATCCGGCAGGAGCCCGTATGTGAGTGCGGTAAGTCGCCCCGCACCGGTTGCGCGGATCGCATTGTGAGGACCGAGGTCCGCGCTTTCGATCTGATCGGCGAAGAACTTGGCGGCCGTGCCGGCCGTGTGGAGGGTTATGCCGAGCACACCTGCGAACGGCCCGAGCCCGACCGCGGCCACGAACAACAGCGCAAACACGAAGGAATCGATTCCACGCAGCGCGTTCAGAAACCACCTCGTCGGGAAATACAGCAACGGAAAGGGCGTGATATTGCGGCTTGCCAGGATCGCAAAAGGCAACCCGATCAGCGTGGCGAGCGTTGTGCCAATCGCGGCCATGGCGACCGTTTCCGCCGTTCGCCAAAGGAACACCGGCAGTTCCTCGAACTTCGGCGGCCAGGCTCGCGACAGCCAATCCCAAAGTCTTGGGAGACCCGTGGCGAGCTTGCCGAGGTCCAGCTGCGCGAGTTCGGCGGCGACCAGATAGAAAGCAACGATAATCGCTACGAGCAACCAGCCTTTTACTCGCGCAACGCTGAATGTGCGTTGCGCAGCTTCGAGCTTGGCAAGGGCTTCTGCAGCGGATTTCATCCCGCCGTGACCAGCGATCGAGCCCTCGAGGAGACGTCTCGCTCCCGTAGCGTTCATCTCACACCTTTGCCTTGATCTTGCCGACGGAGATGCCGGCATTCTCGATCGACCTGTAGGAGGCATGGGTCGCCGCGACAAAGCCGGTGTACCGGTTCGGCAGCAGCAACTTTGCCTGCTCGACCGTGATCGCGGTCAGGATGGCCTGCACCTTGCTCGACATCTCGGCGGAAGCGTTGGCGGGTACCGCGATGGCATCGTTGGGCAGCGGGTCCGATGTCCAGATGATCTTGTTTGAGTCCTCCTTGACCCGGCCGGATGCGATCATGGCATTGCGGTTGCGGTCGAAGTCGGTAGCCATGTCCACCTGGCCAGACGAGACAGCGATCTCGTTGGCCCCGTGTGTGGCCCCGTCGCTGTACTTCCAGAAGGCCTTGGGATCGATTTTCCAGACTTCCTTTGCGTAGAAGGTCGGGATCAACCAGCCGGATGT
>JAIEPP010000232.1 GCA_019748335.1 Xanthobacteraceae bacterium | reverse complement strand
GCGCGCAAGGCCGGCGTGCCGCTGATCGTCGACAACACGCTGGCGACGCCCTATCTGATCCGCCCGATCGACCACGGCGCCGACATCGTGCTGCATTCGCTGACCAAGTTTCTCGGCGGCCACGGCAATTCGATCGGCGGCATCATCGTCGATGCCGGCACCTTCGACTGGTCCAAGGACAATAAATATCCGATGCTCAATGAGCCGCGCCCGGAATATCACGGCATCAAGATCCAGGAGACCTTTGGCAATTTCGCCTTCGCGATCGCCTGCCGCGTGCTTGGCCTGCGCGACCTCGGTCCGGCGATCTCGCCGTTCAATTCGTTCATGATCCTGACCGGCATCGAAACACTGCCGCTACGGATGCAGAAGCACTGCGAGAATGCTAAGGCGGTCGCGGAATTTCTTTCCACCCACCCCGCGGTGGCGTCGGTCAACTATTCGGGCCTGGCCGGCAACCCCTACAACAACCTCGCCCGCAAATACGCGCCGAAGGGCGCTGGCGCCGTGTTCACCTTCAGCCTCAAGGGCGGCTACGACGCCGGCGTCAGCCTGGTGTCGAACCTGAAACTGTTCTCGCATCTGGCCAATGTCGGCGACACCCGCTCGCTGGTGATCCACCCGGCTTCCACCACACACAGCCAGCTCGACGACGCCGCCAAGGTGAAGTCGGGCGCCGCCCCTGACGTGGTGCGGCTGTCGATCGGCATCGAGGACAAGGAAGATCTGATCGCGGATCTGGAACAGGCGCTGACGGCGTAGCTGCCAATGCCGTCATTGCGAGCGAAGCGAAGCAATCCAGAAGGCCAAAAAGGAAGTCTGGATCGCTTCGTCGCTATCGCTCCTCGCAATGACGGCATTTTAAGTTGGAAACCCATACTTCTCCGGGCTCGCCAGCACCGCGTCCGTGGTCTCAGCGGCCTGCTTATCGGACAGTTCGGTCGACATCAGGATCTCGATCATTCTGACCCGGTCGCCGCTGATGACCGCCTCGTCCCAGGCCGCGATGAGTCCGGCAATCACAAGTCTCTCGTTAACGGTCATTCCGGCATAGAGTGACATGGAATAGCTCCGGATGATTCGGGAGACGAACGATGTTGCGCTGGACAATGCCACTTCTCATCGCGGTTTTCACGGTCGGAACCGCCGCCGCCGACGAGCCCGTCGCGACCAAGCCGGCCGATGCGCCCGTCGTCACAAAACCCGCCGACGCTGCTGTCGTCGCCAAGCGCGCCGACGGCCCTGCCGCGACCAAGCGAGCCACGGTTCGTGCCGCCAGCAAGCTTCCGCCCGGGCTGCCCCACGCCCACTACTATGCCCGGACCACCGTGGCGCCGCCCAAATATGTGCGGCGCGGCCGCCAATTGGTGGTGGTCGAGGAAGAGGATCCCGACGTGCTGTTTACGCCGGTCGGCGTGGTGCCCTATGCGCCGCGTGTGTTCGGAACACCGTGGCTGCCTGGATCGCGGACGCTGCCCGGCTATTACGGCACCGATCATTCCTACAGCTATGACGGCGCCTATTACGGCGGTCCGCAAAACGGGCCTTACTGGTCGCGCCTGCCTTACGCCTGCGGCGTCTTCGGATATTGCTAGGACCCACGACGTGGCAGTGGCACCGCGAAAACCCAAGGGATCGGACAAGGGATCGGGCACCGCCCACGTTATCACCGCCGATCTGGTCGCCGTGCTCGTCGCCGTGACCGACGGCGAGCCGAAGATCATGACCATCGCCAAGGCCGACGCGCTGCCGAGCGGCCCGTTCGAATTCAAGCACCGCTCGTTGCAAACGGGTTTGCGGGCATGGGTCGAGGCCCAGACCGGCCATCCGCTCGGCTATGTCGAACAGCTCTACACTTTCGCCGATCGCGGGCGGACAGGAGATGCCAAGTCACCGCACACGATCTCGATCAGCTATCTCGGCCTGACCCGCGAGGACCAGGTCGGTGCAGGCTTTGAGGCCCACTGGTCCGGCTGGTACGACTATTTTCCGTGGGAGGATCACCGCGCAGGTGCACCCGCCTTGATCGCGAAATGGCTGACGCCGCGGCTGCGGGCGTGGGCGAAATCCGCGCCTTTGGCCGGCCTGCAGCGCGAACGCTGGCAACGCGCCGCCATCACCTTCGGCCTCGACGAGCGCGAGTGGAACGAGGAACTGGTGCTGCAGCGCTATGAGCTGCTCTACGAGGCCGCGCTGATCCCGGAAGCCGCGCGCGACGGCGGTGCTGCCGCCACGCTCGTCCCCGGCCGCGCCATGACCGGCGATCATCGCCGCATTCTCGCCACCGGCATCGCCAGGCTGCGCGCCAAGATCAAATACCGTCCGGTGGTGTTCGAACTGATGCCGACCGAATTCACCCTGCTGCAATTGCAACGCAGTGTTGAAGCCCTTGCAGGCCGACTGGTGCACAAACAGAATTTTCGTCGCCTCATGGAGCAGCAGCAACTCGTTGAGGAAACTGGCGCAATCGCCGCAGACACGGTCGGACGGCCGGCAAAACTGTTCCGGTTCCGCCATGCCGTGCTGGCCGAACGGGCTATTGCCGGAACGAAACTTCCGCTTTCGCGCACTTGACTTCGATTATGCTCAGGCTAAGTATAAGCCATAATATGCTCATGGAGAGTATAAATGGCCGATCTTCACGAAGCCGCCCTCGCCCGCACCGCGCCACTTTATGAGCGGGTCAAACGCGTTATCCCGCCGCCCGAATGGGCCACCTTCGCCGAGGATGTCGACGCCATCCTCGCTTTGAAGCGAAAGCACAACGCGGTCATCCTGGCGCACAACTACCAGACGCCGGAAATCTTCCACGGTGTCGCCGATATCGTCGGTGACAGCCTCTTGCTCGCGCGCGAGGCTACCAAGGTCGACGCCGACATCATCGTGCTCGCCGGAGTGCACTTCATGGCCGAGACCGCCAAGCTGCTGAACCCGCGAAAGACCGTGCTGATTCCGGACCTTGCGGCCGGCTGTTCACTTGCGGATTCAATTACGGCGCAGGACGTGCGGCTGATGCGCCAGCGTTACCCCGGCGTGCCCATCGTCACCTATGTCAACACGTCGAGTGCGGTGAAGGCGGAGTCCGA
>JAIEPP010000437.1 GCA_019748335.1 Xanthobacteraceae bacterium | reverse complement strand
TATAACCGGATAGACCACGGCTATGCTGCGACCATCCACAAGGCGCAGGGCATGACGGTGGACCGAACCCATGTGCTGGCGACGCCGGGAATGGACGCTCACGGCAGCTATGTCGCGCTGTCACGACATCGCGACGGCATCGACCTGCATTACGGCCGCGACGACTTCGCCGGTCAGGACCGGCTGGTTCGTACCCTGTCGCGCGAGCGCGCCAAGGACATGGCCTCGGATTACGAACAGCGCGATCCGGCCCAAGGCTATGCCGAGCGGCGCGGGATCACCTTCGGCGAGCGCGTTGCCGAAATCGTGCGCAAGGTCGTGCCCGAGAGGGTGCGCAACATGTTCGATGGCCTGCGTCCGTCTGCCGAAGCTGTGCCTGGCACGGACGGCGCGCGGAGGCCGGAACGGGAAGCGCCGGAAAGGAAGGCGGCTGAAGACCCGGAGGCGGCGCTGCGTAAAGCCCGCACCAAGGCTCTCGTCCGCCATGCCCGAGCCGTGGATGCGATATTCGATATGCAGGAGCGGGGCGGCAAGGCAAGCCCCGAGCAGGTGAAGGAATTGCAGGAGGCCCGCAAGGTCTTCGAGGAGGTGCGGCCCTATGGCTCGCACGATGCCGAAGCCGCCTACAAAAAGAACCCGGAACTCGCCCTGGAAGCCGCTTCGGGCAATCCCGCCCGCGCCATCCGCGCGCTCCAGCTCGAAACCGAAATTCGTACCGATCCAAACCGGCGCGCCGACCGCTTCGTAGAGCGCTGGCAGAAGCTCAACCACACCAGCCAGCGCCAGTATCAGGCGGGCGACATGTCCGGCTACAAGGCCATGCGGTCGGCCATGGGTGACATGGCCAAGAGCCTCGAACGCGATCCGCAACTGGAATCCATCCTCGCCAACCGCAAGATCGAACTCGGCATCCAGATCGAGTCGGGCCGCCGGCTCGGCCTGGAACTCGCCTTCAATCATGGCATCGACCTCGGTAGAGGCCGGGGCCTCGGACTTTAACTCCGCCTATTTTCCGCCGCCTGTACGCCACGGTGCGACGACGCGAAAAACGCTCTTGCGCGGCCGTCACTGCCTGTTCTGTCTGGATCAGCAGCAGTCAGAAACAGCCAGCAGGAGGCAGCGCAACCATGCGTGAGCCAGACCGTATCATCCGCCTCAAAACCGTCCTTGCCCGCACCGGCCTGTCCCGGTCCACCATCTACCGCAAGATCGGCGAAGGGACATTCCCACCCCAGATCAGGATCAGCACCAACGGCGCTGGCTGGCGCGAGTCCGACATCAACCGCTGGGTCGCCGATCCGATATCCTGGCGTCCGAAAAGCGAGGTCGATGAGTTCTGTTGAGGCCGATACGTACTTCCTGGAAGGCCGGCACTCTTGCCGATGACGACGAGGATGGCAATGTGTCCCATCTCCCGCGCGTTCGGTCCCTTACAGCATCGGAGCCGCTTGAACCGCTATTGCTATCTTCCTTCCATGCCATCCGGTTTTCACCCAAACGGAGACTGACACGATGGACCAGCAGCTCGTAGCGCGCATCAAGCGACGTAGCAAATACTGGGGCCAGACCGCACCCAATCAATGGTTCGACATACGTGTCGTAGAGGACACAAGCTACCGCCTCAGAGGCAACAACAATAACTACCGATTGGACGACGTGATTATCGGCGTGCGTCTCGCCAACGGCTTCATCGTCGATCTCGTCAACGGCAAGGTTAGCCGTGGGTGAAAGCCGGATAGGCACACTTCCTTCTTGCCGGCGGCGGCGGCGGCGGCACGGCCTCGTCTGCTCGCGGATATGGAACCGGAGCGCCGCCATCCCGTCAATGCCGAGCCGCTTCGCGGTGGCGCTCCGCGCCAGCATTGACCGGATGCCGTCGCCCCGGTGATGGCTTGTCAAGCAGACCAGGGCGGATTGTGAGCGCCGTCGCGCTCCCATTCCGGAACGAACAAGTAGCGGCCGAGTGGAAATCATTCTTGAAGGATGGGTTATAGGGTGGTACAAATACTCTGAATTGGATTGACGGAATGATCGTTGGCTTTCGGGATGGCTGGTTGCGGGCTTTCTTCGTGGACGATGCCCATTCCCGTAATATCCCGCCGGATCTTGAAGCCCGGTTGTTCAGAAAACTCCAGATGATTGACGACGCAGTGACTGATCAGGACTTGCGCGTGCCGCCCAGCAATCATTTCGAGAAGCTGCACGGCAATCTGACCGGGTTTCATTCAATCCGTGTCAATCAGCAATGGCGGCTGATTTTCCGCTGGGATGGTGAGCGCGGCGAGGCGGACGGGATTTATCTGGACGATCACAGTTACCGATGAGAGCGAGGCAACCATGCTGACCACCAAACGCAAGCCGGCGACGGTCGGAGAGATTTTGACCGAAGAGTTCATGGAGCCTATGGGCCTGACGCAGGGCGCGCTCGCCGAGGCGATGGGCGTGCAGCGCAAGCACGTCAACGAGCTGTGCGGCAACCGCAGGAACGTGACCGCCGCGACGGCCTTGATCCTGGCCCGCGTCTTCGGCAACAGCCCCGACTTCTGGCTCAACGTGCAGCGGCGCAGCGATCTTTGGGAGGTGATGAACACGCCGAAGGAACGCAGGCGCGTGGAGCGCGCACGGCCGTTGAAGCGCGCGGCATGAGTGACGTGATGCGTATGGAGCGACCTACGCAAATGCCGCCGTTCGCAAGTATTTGCCGCCGATCGTACTACGAAGGGAAATCAGGTCTTTTCATTCTGGCGTCGCCGCCGCTTCATGCCTGTTTGTCTCGAAAAACAGTGCGGGAAGTGGCATGGAAGACGACACTGAGCCGGAACGGCTTAAACCGGCGAATGACAATATCGGTCCGCACGGCGAGCCGGACGCCGAGAAACCGAGCGCGGAGACTTGGCGCAAGATCGACCGGGTAGCGCTGACGCTGGCCCGCATCATCGGCCGCCGCATGGCGCGCGAGGATTTCGAGCGGCTGACCGCCGCAAACGACAACAGGCCCATGGTGTCCGAAGGAATGGAGGACGGGGCCGACACCGAGTGAAAGGATCGCCCCGATGACCACC
>JAIEPP010000286.1 GCA_019748335.1 Xanthobacteraceae bacterium | reverse complement strand
GCGTGCTGGTCGACAGCGAAGTCATTTCGTGCCGCGCGCATGCGGAAACGTTGACGCGTCATGGCTATCCGATCACACCGGAACAGGTGTTCGACCGCTTCCTCGGGCAGTCGATGCGGAAGGCCACGCTCGAAATTGAAGCCGAACTGGGCCGCCGCCTGCCGGACGACTTCCATACCCAGGTGTACGCCGAGATTTTCCGATTGTTTGCGGCCTCGCTGCAAGCCACCCCCCACATCGACGCGGCGCTCGACGCGATGATGGTCCCTGTGTGCGTCGCCTCGAGCGGCCCGCCCGAGAAGATCAGCACCAGCCTCAATCACGTCGGACTTTACGAACGATTCGCCCCGCATATTTTCTCTGCCGTGCAGGTCAAGAACGGCAAGCCGGCGCCGGACCTGTTTCTGTTCGCCGCCGAGCAGATGCAGGCGTCGCCCGCCAGATGCCTCGTGATCGAAGACAGTGTGGCCGGCGTCACCGCAGGCTGTGCCGCGGGGATGACCGTGCTCGGATTTCACGGTGGCAGCCATTGCCGACCGAACACCGCCGACACGCTGCGGGCCGCGGGAGCCTCGGTCACCTTTGACGATATGCGGCAATTACCCGGTTTGGTCGGTCAAATCGGCCAAAAACCCGGTCTGATCGCTGGATTTTCAGCGCCTTAGCCTATAACTGAGCCCTTGATAGAGCGCTGCGCCGCATTGGCGCCGTTCCAGCCCCGTATTCAGGTTCCATGAAGCCGCCGCGCAAGCTGCACATCAAGTCCTATGGCTGCCAGATGAACGTCTACGATGCCCAGCGCATGGTGGACACGCTGGCGCCGGAAGGCTTTGTCGAGACCGCCAGCGCTGAAGATGCGGACCTGGTGATCCTCAACACCTGCCATATCCGCGAAAAGGCTTCCGAAAAAGTCTACTCCGAACTCGGGCGGCTGCGGGTCGCCAAGGACGAGGCCGCGCGCCAAGGCCGCGAGATGCGGATCGCCGTGGCGGGCTGCGTCGCGCAGGCCGAAGGCGCCGAGATCATCCGCCGCGCGCCGGCCGTCGACGTCGTGGTCGGCCCGCAGAGCTATCACCATCTGCCGCAGCTGCTGGCGCGCGCGAAGGAGCAAGGTCGCGCGCTGGAAACCGAATTTCCGGTCGAGGACAAGTTCGGCTTTCTCCCTGCGCCAAAGCCTGCCGCGATCCGCGCCCGCGGCATCTCCTCGTTCGTGACCGTGCAGGAAGGCTGCGACAAGTTCTGCACCTTCTGCGTGGTGCCGTATACGCGCGGCGCCGAAGTCTCGCGCCCGGTCGCCAAAATCATCGACGACGTGAAGCGGCTTGCCGACAACGGCGTGCGCGAGATCACGCTGATCGGGCAGAACGTCAACGCCTATCACGGCGAAGGCCCGGACGGACGGACCTGGGCGCTCGGCACGCTGTTGCATAGGCTGGCTGAAATCGAGGGCATCGTGCGGCTGCGCTATTCCACCAGCCATCCCCGGGATGTCGATGATTCGCTGATTGCGGCGCATCGCGATCTCACGGCGCTGATGCCGTTCGTGCATCTGCCGGTCCAATCCGGTTCCGACCGGGTCCTTTCGGCCATGAACCGCAAGCATACCGCCGACGATTATCGCCGCGTCATCGACCGTTTTCGCGAAGCCCGCCAAGATATTGCGTTTTCATCGGATTTTATCGTGGGCTTCCCCGGCGAGAGCGAAGAAGAATTTGCCGCGACCCTCGCGCTTGTCATGCAAATCGGATACGCTGGTGCTTATTCGTTCAAATATTCGCCACGGCCAGGCACGCCGGCGGCGGACATGCAGGAGACGGTGTCAGCGGCAGAGATGGACGAGCGATTGGTGCGGCTCCAGGAATTGATCGACAGTCAGCAATCGGCCTTCAACCAGGCCATGATTGGCAACACCGTCGATGTCCTGTTCGAACGCGCCGCCCGCAACCCCGGCCAGATCGTCGGCCGCACCGCCTACCTGCAACCCGCGCACGTATTTGCCTCGCCGGACATCATCGGACAGGTGCTGCCGGTCAGCATCGACAGCCTCGAGCGTTACAGCCTGCTCGGCCAACTCGCCGGCGCATCCGCGCCGCCGGCATCTTCCTTTTCGCAAACGACGAATTCTTCTCCAATAACAACGGGAGCCTGAACCCTTGCCCAAAAGCGCATCGGATTCACCTTCACTCGCTCCCAGCCGCAAATTTGAACGCGACATGCAAACTCCACCCGAAACCCAGGTCGTCATCGACTTCGACGACAACCGCGCCGCTTCCTCCCTGGTCGGCCCCTACGGTCAGAACCTGGCGCTGGTCGAACGGCGGCTCGGCGTGGTCGTCGATTCCCGTGGCAATAACATCACCATCGCCGGATCGCGCGACGGCTGCGACGCCGCGCGGCGGGTGCTGGAGACCCTCTACGGACAGGCGGTGCAGGGCCAGGATCTGGCGCAGGGCGACGTCGAAGGCGCCATCCGCGCCGTGATTGCACAGGGATCGCTGTTCGAATTCGACGCCAAGGCCGCCAAGAACCAGTTCGAGACCATCAACCTGCGCAAGCGCCCGGTGCGGGCGCGCACCGCCGCGCAGGATTCCTACATCCGCGCGCTGAAACGCAGCGAACTGGTGTTCGGCGTCGGCCCGGCTGGCACCGGCAAGACCTGGCTGGCGGTGGCACATGCCGCGCAGCTGTTCGAACGCAAGGAAGTCGACCGCATCATCCTGTCGCGGCCGGCGGTCGAGGCGGGCGAGCGGCTCGGCTTTCTGCCCGGCGACTTGCGCGAGAAGGTCGATCCCTATCTGCGGCCGATCTACGACGCGCTGTACGATTTGATGGACGCCCGCATCGTCGAACGCGCGCTGCAGGGCGGCGAGATCGAGATCGCGCCGCTGGCGTTCATGCGCGGCCGCACGCTGACCAATGCCGCCATCATCCTCGACGAAGCGCAGAACACCACGTCGATGCAGATGAAGATGTTCCTGACCCGGCTCGGCGAGAACAGCCGCATGATCATCACCGGCGATCCC
>JAIEPP010000226.1 GCA_019748335.1 Xanthobacteraceae bacterium | reverse complement strand
CGATGGAAGCGACCTCGTGAACAGCCTGAACATCCTGAGCGGCGGCGCGGCGCAAGGCCTGGTCGGAAGCTTGGCGGCGACATTCAAGGCTCAGTCCGGGTTCGATATCACCGGCGAATTCGGCGCGGTCGGCGCCATGGCCGACAAATTACGCAAGGGCGTGCCGACCGACATCGTGATCCTGACCGCAGCCCTCCTCGCCACGCTGGCGGAGGAGAAGCTGGTCGTGGCCGCTTCGATATCAGATGTCGGTCTGGTCGAAACGGCGCTTGCCGTCCGCGCCAGCGATCCCAAGGTGGTGGCGCAGGATGAAGCAAGCCTGCGCGAGGTGCTGCTGGCGTCGGACGCGATCTTCGTGCCGGACACCAAGACCTCGACGGCTGGAATTCACGTCGCCAAGGTGTTGGCCGGACTTGGTATCGCCGATGAAGTCAACGCCCGGCTGAAGATCTTTCCGAATGGCGCGACCGCGATGCGCGAGCTGGCGGCATCCGACGCGCGGCGGCCGATCGGCTGCACCCAAGCGACCGAAATCATCGTCACCAAGGGCGTCGTTCTGTCCGGATCGCTGCCGCCGGGGTACGAACTCGCGACGATGTACACAGCCGGAATAACGACAAAGGCAGCCCATCCATCCCCAGCGTCAGCCCTGATCGGCTTGTTGATTGGCGCCGGACAACGGGAACAGCGCGAATGCGCCGGCTTCATCGGCGCTCGGAAGTGACGTCTGGCGGGGTCCGGACTCAAAATCGCGAAAACAACCCCATGCAAAGCAGAACGGACCCGACTTTTGCGTTGTCAAAGGTGATTCATATACTAATATATCAATTGAGAAAGCAGCCATGCCCGCCCATCCATCGAAAAAGACCGCCTCTGAAGTTCGCCGGATGGCCACTGGCCATCGCCGCAGCGGTCGGCCGCGCGCGGCAACAGCAGCCTCAAGAATCTATTCGGATCTTCGGACCGAGCTGGTTTCGCTGGAACGGCGCCCCGGCGAGGCGATCTCGGAGGCCCAGATTGCGCTTTCCTATGGCGTCAGCCGCACCCCTGTCCGCGAAGCGATCCTGAAATTATCGGATGAGGGATTGCTGGAAATCTATCCGCAATCGGGCATCTTCGTTTCGCGCATCCCGATCGCCGCACTGCCGGAAGCCATCATCATCCGCAAGGCGCTGGAGGAAACCACCGCGCGGCTCGCCGCCGAACGGGCGACATCGAGCCAGATCCTGGCGCTGCGCTCGGTGCTGGAACGCCAGCGTGAGGCCAGCGCCGCCGGCGACAGCAACACTTTCCACCAGGCCGACGAGTTGTTTCACGCCACCGTCGCGGACGTCGCCGGCCACCCCGGAATCTGGAAATTCATCCAGCAGGTGAAAGTCCACGTCGATCGCTATCGCCGGCTGACCCTGCCCCAGCAAGGGCGAATCCCGAAAGTGATCGCCGAGCACGAAGCCGTGCTGACCGCGATCGAGGCACACGACCCCGAGCGTGCGCGGCGGGCGATGGAAGCCCATCTCGAAAGTCTTCTCGACAACATCTCCACCACGCAGCACATCAATCCGCAGTTCTTCGAAGAACGACACTAGAATCCGACAAGCCGACACAATGATAAAAAGATAAATAACACCTGGAGGAAACCCATGAAACGCCGCGACTTCATCAAGATGAGCGCCGGACTTGGCGCTGCCATGGCGACTGCCGCGCCCATGTCGGGCGCAAGTGCCCAAACCAAAATGATGCTGAAAGCCTCGGACGTGCATCCCCTGGGATATCCGACGGTCGAGGCCGTGGTCCGGATGGGCAAAAAACTCGATGCGGCGACCAACGGCCGCCTCACGATCCAGATGTTCCCCTCGATGCAACTCGGCGGCGAAAAGGAAATGATCGAGCAGGCCCAGCTCGGCGCCCTGCAGATCGCGCGCATTTCGGTCGGCGCCGTCGGCCCCGTCGTCGACGACGTCAACGTCTTCAACATGCCCTTCGTTTTTCGCAACTCCAAGCACATGGAGAAGGTGATCGACGGCGAAATCGGTGACGAGCTGCTGGCCAAGATCTCCACCAACGAGAAGACCGGCCTGATCGCGCTGTGCTGGATGAATGCCGGCTCGCGCAACATCTACAACAGCAAGCGGCCGATCCGGACCATGGCCGATCTCAAGGGCCTCAAGGTCCGCATGATGGGCAATCCGCTGTTCGTCGACACCATGAACGCGCTCGGCGGCAACGGTGTTGCGCTCGGATTCGATCAGGTCTTCAGCGCGATGCAAACCGGCGTGGTCGACGGGGCGGAAAACAATCCGCCGTCGTTCATGGCGCAGAACCACAACCAGGTGGCCAAATACTTCACCATGACCGAACACCTGATCATTCCGGAGCTCTTGGTGTTCTCGCGCATCTCCTGGCAGAAGCTGTCGCCGGAAGACCAGGCGCTGATCAAGAAGCTCTCGAAGGAAACCCAGGCCGAACAGCGCGTGCTCTGGTACGAGGCGGAAGACGCCGCCCTCGAAAAGATGAAGGCCGCCGGAACCGAGATCATCACCGATATCGACAAGAAGCCGTTCCAGGATGCGGTCAAGCCGGTCTGGGACAAGTACGGCGCCAAGTACGCCGCCATGGTCAAGCGCATCGAAGCGGTCAACTAGCGACTTCATCACCGATCGAACAGTGGCCGGACGGCATCCGTTTCGGCCGGCGGAGCGCCTTGAGGCACTCCGCCATTTTCCGGGGGCAAGATGTCGGATTCTGGGGCCGGAGTTTTCCGGCGTGTGGTCGATGCGGTTTACTGGACCGGCGCTGTCGTCGCGTGCCTGGCGCTGGTTCTCGTCTCCGCGGTGATTCCGTGGGCGGTTTATACCCGATACATCCTGAACAGCGCCTCGTCATGGCCCGAGCCGATGGCGGTGTTGCTGACGATCGGCATCACCTTCATCGGGTCGGCCAACTGCTATCGCCAGCGCATTCACATGAACATGACTGTCGGTACCGACCTGCTGCCGGAGACCTTGCGCC
>JAIEPP010000162.1 GCA_019748335.1 Xanthobacteraceae bacterium | reverse complement strand
GATGCTTCGACCACATCCAGTAATAGGCTTCGTCGAAGGTGATCGGCGTAAAGGCGGCGGCCACCAGGCGCAGCGCCACCAGCGCCAGAACGATCAGAACCGTGTTGAGGACAGACCGCGCCTCGTTCGGATTCATTTTGGAATCATCGCTTGCGCCAGACGAACAGTCCGGACATCGCATAGTTCCAGACCACGCCCATCAGCGCGCCGGCCGCACCCGCGAGCCACCAGATCGGCTCCTGGTCGTAAACCGAGAACGCGACGCCGACGTTGGCGAACAGCCCGACGCTGCAAACCAGATAGAACAGCGACAGCCCGCGCAGGATGGCAAAGCCCTTCAGCCGCTGGTCGCGATAGGTGAGAAAATTGTTCAGGATGAAATTGCTGGTCATGGCGACCAGCGCGCCGGTGCCCTGCGCCTCCGCGAACGGCATGTTGAAGATCTCGAGTGCGATGAACAGCGCCGTCAGATGCACGACGAGGCCGATGGAGCCGACCATCGCAAACAGCAGGAAGCGCAGCGACACCACGTCATGGGTCAGCTTCGCCAGCACCAGACCAAGGAAATCCAGCGCCACCATGGAGTCGAGCTTGCTTTCGCCGTGCTGGCGCGAGCCGAATGTAAACGGCACTTCGATGGTGCGCAGTTTGCCTTCCGCGGTCGCGACGATGTCGAGCAGGATCTTGAAGCCCTGGGTCGAAAGTTTTGGCGCCAGTTCCTCGAACCTGTCGCGGCGGATCATGAAGAACCCGCTCATGGGATCGGCGATCGCGACCTTCAACACGCGCTTGGCGACCTCGGTCGCCAACTGGCTGGCCCCTGCCCGCTGCTTGTTGAAACTGTCGGCGCTGCCGCCCTCGATATAGCGGCTGCCGACCACGAGTTCGGCTTCGCCGCTCTGCAATAGCCCGACCATCTTCGGCAGTTGGGTTTCGTCGTGCTGCAGATCGGCATCGATCACGGCCGCATAGGGCGCGCTCGATGCCAAAATGCCCTCGATGCAGGCGCCCGAGAGACCGCGCCGCCCGATCCGGCGGATACAGCGCACGCGGGGATCCTGCCGCGCCAGCCCGCGAACCACTTCCCAGGTGCCGTCTGGGGAATTGTCGTCGACGAACACGACTTCCCAGGGGATTCCGGCCAGCGTGGCGTCCAGCCGCCGGTACAGCACCGTGACGTTGTCGCGTTCGTTGAAGGTCGGGACGACGACCGAAAGCTGCGGCAAACCTGTGGCCTGCGACGGGGTTTCGGGGCCCGGTTTGATGGCGTCATTCATGACGGCAGCGTATATCCGCAGCCGCGGTTGATGCCAAGCAGGCTTCCTAAAGCGATAAACAGGGGAGAAAAGCGGCCAAACAGGCCCAAAAATGCCAACGACCACGAACAGAGGGCGCGCGTACATCCGGCGCAGCCAGCCTATTCATGGTCGTTCCAGCGCCGGAGCTATGAAGCGTCAACGTCGCCGTTAGGAGCTAGATGGGGATGCCCGGCGCGTTCCGCAAGGGGTTCCCCCGGCAGTTATTGATTGGGCACTTCCCGGATTACCGGTCCGCGCGGGGCTGGCGCGACGGGGGCCGCCGGTGCCGCCTGCGCCGGTTGAACGCCGGCCGGTTTGGCAGGCTTGCCGAACTGCCCGATCGGCCCGTAGACGATCGCCGCCACCAGCACGATCGACGCGATAATGGCACCGAGAATGCCGGCCATCGACTGAGAGTTCATACCCGACATCCCCTCACCTAACCCGGAAACTCAATATCACGGAAAACCGGCGCTGAGGAATAGCGCCGCGCGGAGTTACTTCGCCGCGGCTTTGCGGCGGGAGAAGGCCGTTACAATGTCCTTTTGCGCCAGCGCGATGGCATTGTTGGCGGTCGTCATGTTCGCGCCCGCCTCATTGGACGGGAATTGCAGAGAGAGAAAATCCACCAGAGCGACCCGGAAATTCTGCCGCTCGGAAGGGCACGCGGCGGCGATCATCGCGCCGAAATCCTGCTCCGACAGGCGCTTGTTGCTTTCGCGCGGAAATTCCCGGGCGAGGCAGTTCCAGTAGTCATCCCGCCCCGATATTGCCAGGCGATGCGCATCATCGGTCTCGTCGGCCATCGCTGACGATGTCGTCATCGCCACCATGATGACCAGAATGATCGCCCGCATACCGCTCTCCTCTGCTACAATTCGACGACGGCAACATCTGCTCTGAACGTTTCCGATGCACTCTACCAACATTTTTTGTGCAGTCGTGCCCGTCGCAAGCTGTTCTCCAAAATGTCATCACGCGAGTGCCCTGCAACTGACAAGCAAGAACCGCGATTCCAGCGTAAACGTGGCGGAGCCTCAACCTTTGGTTTGACATTGAATAGGGGAACAAGATGTCGGGTACAGACGAGAACAAACCGGCGGTGAAGTCCGGGCGACGCAGCAAGAAGGGGGAAGCGCGGCGCCAGAAGGCGGACTCACCGGCAAGCCCGGCGCCGGTTCACATGCAAAGCCCGGAACCGCACGTTCAGCCGGAACCGACGCCGGTCGTGAAGGCCGATGTGCCACCGGCGGTCAGCGAACCGGTCGGAACCTTCGCCGCGGCGCCTGAAGCGCCCCCGACCGACGCCCCCTCGCCGGCCGAAGCTGTCCCCGCCGAGCCTGCGCCGGTTTCCTTGCAGACCATCGCAAATGCCTACCGCGACTACACCAGGAAATCGTTCGCGGAGTTCGGCTCCTTTTTCGAGCAGCTCAGCGGCGTCCGTTCACTCGACAAGGCGGTGGAAGTTCAAACCGAATTCGTGAGACGCGCCTACGAGAGCTCGGTCACCGAGTCACAGAAGATTCGCGAACTTCACCGCAAGCTTGCCCGGCAAACCCTCGAACCATTCGAGGGCCTCGCCGGCAAGACACCAGAGACACACGGCAAACCCTGAACGTCTGCCGGAATGGCCTTCGGCGGATCGATCGAAGGAAGGGCTCCGGTTTTCCGGAGCCTTTTTTTCTGCGGCGTCGGT
>JAIEPP010000373.1 GCA_019748335.1 Xanthobacteraceae bacterium | reverse complement strand
CCGACAAGGAATACCAGATCATGCGCGACGCCTCGCTGGCGGTGCTGCGCGAGATCGGCGTCGAGACCGGCGGCTCCAACGTGCAGTTCGGCGTCAATCCGGCCGACGGCCGCATGGTCGTGATCGAGATGAATCCGCGGGTGTCACGTTCGTCCGCGCTGGCCTCCAAGGCGACCGGATTTCCGATCGCAAAGGTCGCCGCCAAGCTCGCGGTCGGCTACACCCTCGATGAAATCGCCAACGACATCACCGGCGGCGCGACGCCGGCCTCGTTCGAGCCGACCATCGACTACGTCGTCACCAAGATTCCACGCTTTGCGTTCGAGAAATTTCCCGGCGCCTCCCACACGCTGACGACCTCGATGAAATCGGTCGGCGAGGTGATGGCGATCGGCCGCACGTTCCAGGAAAGTCTGCAGAAGGCGCTGCGCGGCCTCGAAACCGGCCTGACCGGCCTCGACGAAATCGAGATCGACGGCCTCGGCCGCGGCGACGACAAGAATGCGATCCGCGCTGCTCTGGGCACGCCGACGCCGGATCGGCTGTTGCAGGTCGCGCAAGCGATGCGGCTCGGCTGGTCGGACGAGGAGGTCTTCAACTCCTGCAAGATCGATCCCTGGTTCCTCAGCGAGATGCGCGGCATCGTCGACATGGAAGCCAAGGTCAAGGCCAACGGCCTGCCGCAGAACGCGTTCGGCATGCGCACGCTGAAAGGCATGGGCTTTTCGGATGCGCGGCTTGCGGTGCTGTCCGATAGCACCGAGGCCGAGGTCACGGCGAAGCGTCACGCGCTCGGTGTTCGCCCGGCGTTCAAGCGCATCGACACCTGTGCGGCGGAATTCGCCTCCCCCACCGCCTACATGTATTCGACCTACGAAGCGCCGTTCGCCGGCGCGCTGGCCGACGAAAGCGCGCCTTCGGACAAGAAGAAGGTCATCATTCTCGGCGGCGGGCCGAACCGGATCGGCCAGGGCATCGAGTTCGACTATTGCTGCTGCCATGCCTGCTTTGCGCTGCATGACGCCGGCTACGAGACCATCATGGTCAACTGCAATCCGGAAACCGTGTCGACCGACTACGACACCGCCGACCGGCTCTACTTCGAACCGCTGACCGCCGAGGACGTGCTCGAAATCATCGCCACCGAACGGCAGAACGGCACGCTGCACGGTGTGATCGTGCAGTTCGGCGGCCAGACCCCGCTGAAACTGGCGCGCGCGCTGGAAGCAGCCAGTGTGCCGATCCTCGGCACCTCGCCCGACGCCATCGACCTCGCCGAAGACCGCGACCGCTTCAAGCGCGTGCTCGACAAGCTGCGCCTGAAACAGCCGAAGAACGGCATCGCCTATTCGGTCGAGCAGGCGCGGCTGGTGGCGGCCGATCTCGATTTGCCGCTGGTGGTGCGCCCGTCCTATGTGCTCGGCGGCCGCGCGATGCAGATCATCCGCGAGGAAAACCAGCTCAACGACTACCTGCTCGGCACCCTGCCCGAACTGGTGCCGGCCGACGTCAGGGCGCGCTATCCCAACGACAAGACCGGGCAGATCAACACCGTGCTCGGCAAGAACCCGCTGCTGTTCGACCGCTATCTGTCCGACGCCACCGAGATCGACGTCGACTGCCTGTCCGACGGCAAGGACACCTTCATCGTCGGCATCATGGAGCACATCGAGGAAGCGGGCATTCACTCCGGCGATTCCGCCTGCTCGCTGCCGCCGCATTCGCTCGATGCTGCGATGATCGGCGAACTCGAACGGCAGACCCGCGAACTCGCGCTCGGCCTCGACGTGGTCGGCCTGATGAACGTGCAATACGCCATCAAGGACGGCGAGATCTACGTACTCGAAGTCAATCCGCGCGCGTCGCGCACGGTGCCGTTCGTCGCCAAGGTGGTCGGCACCCCGGTCGCGAAGATCGCGGCGCGGATCATGGCCGGTGAGAAACTCGCGAGCTTCAACCTGAAGAAGCGCAAGCTCGGCCATGTCGGCGTCAAGGAATCGGTATTCCCGTTTGCGCGCTTCCCCGGCGTCGATACCGTGCTCGGTCCCGAGATGCGCTCGACCGGCGAGGTGATGGGCATCGACCGTTCGTTCGAGGTCGCCTTTGCCAAGAGCCAGCTCGGCGGCGGCACCCGCGTGCCGCGCAAGGGCACGGTGTTCGTTTCGGTGCGCGAGAACGACAAGACCCGGATCGTGGATGCGGTGCGGCTGTTGCACGGGCTGGGCTTCAAGGTGATGGCGACGTCAGGCACCCAACGCTTCCTCGCCGACTCAGGCGTACCGACCGAAAAGGTCAACAAGGTGCTGGAGGGACGGCCGCATATCGTCGACGCCATCACCAATGGCGACATCCAGCTCGTCTTCAACACCACCGAAGGGCCGCAGGCGCTGGCCGACAGCCGTTCGTTGCGGCGCGCTGCCCTCTTGCATAAAGTGCCATATTACACCACTCTTTCGGGCGCTGTGGCGGCCGCCCAGGGCATCCGCGCCTATCTGGGCGGGGACCTTGAGGTCCGCACGCTGCAGAGCTACTTTTCCGAAAACTGATCGTTCGCCGGGCGAAGATGCCCGCTAAATGATTGGTAATAAAGCCAGTATGGCCGGAACCCACCGCTCGTTTGGATGTTGAATGGCCCCCGACGGGGCCGAAAATCAATAGGCCGGCGGGCTCGCAGGATTGAGTCGTCGAGGCTCGAATCGAAATCGAAGAATGGTTCGTGCGCATGCCGTCGGCAGTTCGCACGATCGAAGGACGGAAGCGATGGTTGAAAAAGTTCCGATGACCGCTGGCGGCTATGCCGCCCTGGGGGTCGAGTTGAAAAAGCGCCAATCGGAAGACCGTCCGCGCATCGTCGCGGCGATCGCGGAAGCGCGCGCGCATGGCGACTTGTCGGAGAACGCGGAATATCACGCCGCCAAGGAAGAACAGTCGCACAACGAAGGCCGCATCTCCGAACT
>JAIEPP010000652.1 GCA_019748335.1 Xanthobacteraceae bacterium | reverse complement strand
CTTGATTTCCTTGCGGAACCAGCCGCCCATCTGGGCACCGGTGGAGCCGGTCGGAATGCCGACGGCGTTATATTCCTTCAAGAGGTCGTTGAGCATTTCGGTGCCGCCGCCGAACCGCAGCCAGGAAATATGCGAACGCGTGTTGAGGCCGAATGGCAGCGAGGTGCCGAAGGTGAAGGCGGGATTCTTGCCCCAGTAATAATATAGAGCCGTATTGCCCATCTCGACCGTGCCGTTGGAGACGGCGTCGAGCACCTGCAGGCCCGGCACGATTTCGCCGGCGGCGAACGACTGAATCTGGAATTTGTTGTCGGTGATTTCGGCGACGCGTTTGACGAAATATTCGCAGCCGCCGTAGAGCGTATCGAGTGCCTTCGGCCAGCTCGCCGTCAGACGCCACTTTATCTCAGGGTTGGCCTGGGCAATCGCGGGTGCGGCAACCGCACTCGCAGCGAGACCGACACCACTGACCTTCAAGAAATCACGACGTTTCATGCGCTTCCCCTCTGTGTTTGCCGATACATGACCAAGGGGCAACGATCTTGAATGTCGTTTTGCAGTTCGCCGCTGGCCGGTGCTGGACTGGTGATTGTGAAATGGGCCCTGAAACCGAGGCTCTTGGTCTTCGATGCAATTCCCCCGAATTGATGGACCTGCGCTCAGGATGACCAATCGGGGGGCGATAATCAAGCGTTCTGCGCCGAACGCAGTTGCGAGAAGCCTCATCTTCCGATCCGACAAAAGGCCAAGCCGGCACGCTGACGGGACCGGCTCCGTCTGTTACTGAAAGCGGCAATCGGCGCTGGAGTTTGCAATGGCGGACAGGAAAATAGTGGTGGCAGGCGCGACCGGCCTGGTCGGAAATGCCGCGTTGCGGCACTTCGGCACGGTGGGTGGCTGCGACGTTGTGGCGCTGGCCCGCCGCAAGCCGCGCGAGCTCTACGGCGCGCGCCACGTTGCGGTCGACCTCACCGACCCCGCGCAATGCCTGCGCGCTGCCACCCAAATGCAAGGCGCAACCCACCTCGTCTACGCCGCGCTGTATGAGGCGCCGAGCCTGGTCGACGGTTGGCGCGATCCCAACCAGATCCGCACCAACGACCTGATGCTGCGCAACCTGATGGCCGCGCTTGAGCCGGTCGCGCCGCGGCTGAGGCACGTCGCGCTGCTGCAGGGCACCAAGGCCTATGGCGTCCACGTCCGGCCGCTTGCCGTGCCGGCGCGGGAAGGCCGCTCCGAAATGTATGAGCAGCCGAACTTCTACTGGGCGCAGGAAAATTTCTTGCGCGAGCTACAGCAAGCCAAAGGCTGGCACTGGAGCATCCTGCGGCCGGTGCTGATCGTGGGCCTTGCCATGGGCGGTGCGATGGATCTGATCCCGCCGCTCGGCGTTTACGCCGCGATGCTGCGCGAGCAAGGCCGGCCGCTCGACTATCCCGGCGGCGCCGCGCGGGTATCGCAGGCGGTCGACGTCGATCTGCTGGCGCGTGCCATCGCCTGGTCGGGCGAGGCCACGGCGGCGCACAACGAGGCCTTCAACGTCACCAATGGCGATGTCTTCACCTGGGAGAACGTCTGGCCGGCGATCGCGGACGCGCTCGGCATGAAGCCGGGTGACGCGGTGCCGCTGTCGCTGACGCAGGAATATCCGAAATGGATCGCGCCATGGGACGAACTGCGCCGCAAGCACGGTCTGATTTCGCCTGGTCTGGAGGATTTCGTCGGCCTGTCGTTCCAGTATGCCGATTACAGCATGCGCCATGGCCAGACCCGGTCGGGGCCGCCCTCGATCGTCTCGACCGTGAAGATCAACCAGGCCGGTTTCACCGAGATGATGGATACCGAAGCCATGTTCCGCAAATGGTTCGCCCAGGCGCGGTCGAACCGGCTGCTGCCGTAAAGTCCGGCGTCGCGCTTATTGATGTGCGTCTTCGAGCGGCACGGCCTTCGCGGTGCTGACCAGCCAGCAACCGGCTGACGCCACGATCAGTCCAAGGATCGCAAGCGGGCTCGGCTGTTCGCCGAGCAGCAGCCAGGCCAGCACCGCCACCGTTCCCGGTACCAGATAGAAATTTGCGCTGGTGCTGGCCACGCTGCCGCGCACCAGCATCGCCGAATAGAGCCCCATGCCGCCGAGCGAGACCATCAGCGTGCCCCAAGCGGTGGCGGCGACCGCTGAGCTTGTCCAGTCGGCCTGCGGCGCTTCCAGCAGCCACGCTCCGAGCGAGGCGACCACCGCGGCCGAGATGAATTGCACCGTAGCGCCCGGCAACAGCGGCATGCCGCGGCAGAACCGCCCGAAATACAGCGTCCCGGAGACCAGGCCCATCACGCCGACAAAGGCCAGCACCAGGCCCTGAAAGCGGGCCGGGCTCTCCAGCGCCGCCTCGCCGACCACGAGGCCGACGCCGACCAGGCCGAGCGCCAATCCGAGCCACTGCGCGCCGCGCAACCGCTCGTGCAGCAGGACCACGCCAAGCGCCGCCGTCATCAGTGGCGTCAGCGATTGCACCAGCGCGATATGGGCCGCCGGCGCGATCATCAGGCCGACATGCGGCGCCATCAGCCCGAGCGCATTCAGCAGCGCTCCTGCCACCGCGCAATGCAGCCACCGCCATCCCGCCAGCGGCTGCCAGGACCGGCGCAGCACGAACATCGCAATGGTCAGGATCGCAGCGCAGGCGATGAGCCGGACAGCTACGAACAGCAGCGGCGACAGGTGCCGCAAGCCGACCTTTCCCGAGATGAAAGAAGAACTCCAGAGCAGCACGAACAGGAACGGCGCAAGCCTGACGAACATTCCGCTCCCTGACCTGGTTTTACCTTGGCGTGGAGAATGCCGCCTCCATCGCCTTGCGGGTCTTGATGGTGTCGTTGTTAGCATCGACCTCGACGTCGCTCCAGCGCACCACCGCGCCATGGGCGATGTTGTTCTTCAACTTGACGC
>JAIEPP010000536.1 GCA_019748335.1 Xanthobacteraceae bacterium | reverse complement strand
GCCATCAGGAACGAGAACAGCACCGCGTTGGTGATGATGTAGAGGATCATCGCGCTCATGTTGGCGGAGCCGAGCAGCACCCTCGGCACATCGCGGAGCGTCATGTCCTTGTAGACGAACACGGCGATCACGAAGGCATAGACCGCACTGATGGCGGCGGCTTCGGTGGGCGTGAACAGGCCGGCATAGATGCCGCCGAGCACGATCAGGATCAGCAGCAGGCCCCACATGCACTTGCGGAACGATGTGAAGCGTTCGCTCCAGCTCGCGCGCGGCAGTCTCGGATAATCGTTCTTCCAGGCGCGGTAGAACGTCGTCAGTCCGAGCAGCGTCGCCAGCATCAGGCCCGGGATTACGCCGGCCATGAACATCTGGCCGACCGAGGCCGAGGAGACGCGGTGACCGGCTGGATCGAGCGCGATGCTGCCGCCGGTCGCGACGCAGTAGATCACCATCACGATCGAGGGCGGAATCAGGATGCCGAGCGCGCCCGAAGTGGTGATGACGCCGGCGCCGAAGCGCTTGGGGAAACCCTGCTTCACCATCGCCGGCAGCATGATCGAACCAATCGCGATCACGGTCGCCGGCGACGAGCCGGATACCGCGGCGAACAACGCGCAGGCCATGACACCCGCGAGTCCGAGGCCACCATACCAGTGGCCGACCATCGAGGTCGCAAAGTTGATCATGCGGCGCGCGACGCCGCCATGGGTCAGGAAATTGCCGGCGAGGATGAAGAACGGGATCGCCATGATCTCGAAATTGTCGATGCCGGTGAACAGCTTCAGCGCCACCGACTCGGTCGGGACGTTGGTCATGGTGTAGATGAAGGTCAGCACCGTCATGCCGAGCGCGATCGAGATCGGCATGCCGGTCAGCATCAGTGCGATCAGCAGCGTAAAGATGATCAGGCTGCTCATCGGGTAACCTCGGCAGCGCCGATACCGGGTTCGGTGACATCGACGCCTTCGACATGGGCGTGGTCATGATGCGGCAATTCGCCGGTGCGCAAATAGCCGTAGGCAACCTGCAGGAAGCGGAAGCACATCAGGTAGGAGCCGAGCGGAATGCAGAGATAGACGAACCAGCTCGGGATCTCGAGATCGGGCGACACCTGGTCGGTGTACATCAGGCCATAAACGAACTTCGCGCCCATGGTGCCGATCACGGCGGTGAAGAACGCGCCGCAGAGCAGCCCGAACAGCACGATCGCATTGCGCCACGGCGATTTGAGCTGGTTGACGACCACGTCTACGCCGACATGGATGCCGGTGCGCACGCCATAGGCGGCGCCGAACTTGGCCACCCACACGAACATGTAGATGCACAGTTCCTGCGCCCAGGACAGGTTGATCGGAAACAGCAGCGGATACAGCAGGGGAATGCCGACCAGATAGCGATGCATCACGGCAATGAAGATGATGACGGTCGCAGCCGCCATCAGCGACGCGATCAGAATCTCCTCAAGCCGGTCGAGGATTCGTAGAAACATTCATCTCCCCCTGAAAGGCAGGCCTCTTGATCAGGCCCGGCCTTTCGTCATTCCCGCCGCGTCCGTCGCGGACGCATCCCCCAGACAACGAAAGGGCTTCCGTGCACAGGCACGGAAGCCCCGCAGTAGCGTATCAGTTGGTCGCGCCGCGCGTCTCCTTGAGGAACTCGTCGATCAAGGGCTGGCCGACGCGACCGGCGACGTCCTTGTAGACCGGCTCCATCGCCTTGCGCATGGCGGCGTCCTGCTCCGGCGTCAGCGCCACGATCTCGCTCTTGCCGGTCTTCTTGATCTCGGCGAGCGCGTCGTCGTTTTCCTTGGCCGACTGGTTGTTGCCATACGCGGTGGCTTCCTTCATCGCCTTTTCGCAGGCGGCGCGGATATCCGCCGGCATGCCATCCCAGAACTTCTTGTTCACGACCACGACGTAGCCGATGTAGCCGTGATTGGTGTTGGTGATGTACTTCTGCACTTCGTGCATTTTCTGGGTGTAGATGTTGGACCAGGTGTTCTCCTGGCCGTCGACCACGCCGGTCTGCAGCGCCTGATAGACTTCGGAGAACGCCATCACCTGCGGAATCGAGCCGAGGGTGCGGAACTGGGCTTCCAGCACCTTGGACGACTGAATCCGGAACTTGAGGCCCTTATAGTCGGCAGGCGTGACCAGCTTCTTGTTGGCGCTCATCTGCTTGAAGCCGTTGTCCCAGTAGGCCAGACCAGTCATGCCCTTGGAGTCGAGCAGCTTCAGCAGCTTCGACCCGAGCGGACCGTCGGTGACCTTGCGCAGCGTCTTCAGGTCGGGAAGGATGTAGGGCAGATCGAACACCTCGAATTCCTTGACCCCGATCGGGCCGAATTTCGAGTTCGACGGTGCCAGCATCTGCACCGCGCCGAGTTGCAAGGCTTCCAGCTCTTCCTTGTCCTTGTAGAGCTGCGAGTTCGGGTAGACTTCGACCTTGACCTTGCCGTCGGTGTATTTCTCGGCCAGTTCCTTGAATTTCTCGGCCGCCAGACCCTTCGGCGTATTGGTCGCCACCACGTGGCTGAACTTGATGACGATCGGCGACTGCGCCGCAGCCGGACCGACCAGAGTGAGCGCCGCGACCGACGCCGCAGCCAAAATCAGTTTACGCATGTTTCCTCCCGCGCTGTTTTTGCGAACCCGAGGTTAACCCGGTCCCAAACCTTGTATTGCCCGCCGCACCAATACAGAGAAGCCGGCCGAATTGCCATTGCCCCTTTAGCAGGGGCTGCTTTTCAAATTTTGCTGCGCTGCAAAATCGCGACATTCTGTCCTGTCCGGGACGCTGTCGGCTGGCCAGGCAAACCGCCCTTCGCCCCGCCTACCGGTCGCAGTGCCCGGGTTCGCGGACAGCGTCCAATCGAAGTTGGGTAATGCCGGGTTCGCGGTAGCAGAACGGTCGGTATTTACCTCGGCATGCGGGGGG
>JAIEPP010000247.1 GCA_019748335.1 Xanthobacteraceae bacterium | reverse complement strand
CCAAGGCTGTCCTGGTGCGTGATCGCGCCTTCGCGAACATAGGTGATGATCTCCATGTTGGCGTGGGGATGGGCGGGGAAGCCGGTGTTCGGTGCGATCTCGTCGTCGTTCCACACCCGCAGGGAGCCGTGGCCCATATTGTCAGGGTCATAGTGGCTGCCGAACGAGAAGTGGTGCTTGGCCTTCAACCAGCCGTGGTCGGCGCCGCCGAGTTTTGCAAATGGTCTGAGTTCGATCATGGGATATTCCTTTTCGTTGAATGTCGGGGAGTGCCGGGCGCCACGCGCCCGGCTTGGTGTGGATTGGATCAGGCGCCGAAACCGCCATCGACGTTGAGCACTGTGCCGGTCACGAACGAGGCCTGCGGGCTGGTGAGGAACACGACGCCGGCCGCGATCTCTTCCGCGGTGCCGTAGCGCTGCAACGCGTGCTGCGTGCGCTGGGCCTCGGCGAAGTCGCCGCCGTCCTTCGGGTTCATGTCGGTGTCGATCGAGCCGGGCTGCAACACGTTGACGGTGATGCCGCGCGGTCCGAGGTCGCGCGAGGCGCCCTTGGTGTAGCCGACGATCGCAGCCTTCGACGCGGCGTAGTCGGCGAGGCCGGGGAACGAGGCGCGGGTGGCGATGCCGGAGCCGACGGTGACGATGCGTCCGCCTTCACCCATCAGCTTCGACGCGGTGCGGATCGCGGTGATGACACCGTGGACGTTGATGTCTTCCTGGCGGGCCAGCGCCGCAGTATCGGCGTTGGCATCGTCGACCGACGCGCTGGCAACCACGCCGGCGTTGTTGACGAGAATGTCGAGCCGGCCGAATTGCTTCGCGACGTCCTTCACCAGTTGCTCGACTTCGGCCGCCGAGGCCTGGTCGGCCTTGTAGGCGCGGGCTTCGACGCCCCTGGCCTTCAATTCGCGGACCACCGCTTCGGCCTTGTCGGGGGAGGCGACGTAGCTGATGGCGACATTGGCGCCTTCATCGGCCAGCGCGCGGGCGCTGGCAGCGCCGATGCCGCGTGAGCCGCCGGTGACGAGGGAAACCTTGCTTGAGAGTGTCTTGGTCATTGGATTTCTCCGTTGCTTGAATTCCGATGACGCTTGGATATGCCTCCCGCTGTGGTATAGAAATAGAAACTATTGAAACTCATTGTTTCCAAAATAGACCTCAGGGTGACCCGGATGTCCAAACTCCCGGATTTCGAAGCGCTCGCGATCTTCGCGAAAGTCGTGGAATTACGGTCGTTTGCAGCGGCTGCGACCGAGCTGGTGCTGTCCAAGGCCACGGTGTCGAAGGCGGTCAGCCGGCTGGAACAGCGGCTCGGGGCGCGGCTGTTCAACCGCACCTCGCGGCGGCTGGCGCTGACCGATGCCGGGCAAAAACTCGCCGGACATGCCACGCGCCTGTTGGCCGACGGCGAGGCGGTCGAAAACGAGGCGCTGTCGCAGTCATCAGCGCCGCGCGGATTGGTGCGGCTCGCGGTGCCCATGACATTCGGGGTCAAGGCGGTGGCGCCGCTGCTGCCGGAATTCCTCGCAGCCTATCCGGAAGTCTCGATCGACCTGCACCTCAGCGACGCCACCGTCGACCTGATCGGCGAAGGTTTCGACGCCGGCCTGCGCATCGCGCGGCTGCCGGATTCGTCGCTGATCGCCCGGCGGCTGTGCGCGATGCCGCGCTACACGGTGGCGGCGCCTTCCTATCTCAAGCGCTACGGCCGGCCGACGCATCCGATGCATCTGGCGCAGCACAAGTGCTTCGGTTACGCCTATCTCTCCACGGCGGGTGTCTGGCACTACACCAACGCCGCGGGCGAAGAGGCCAGCGTGCGTCCGGCCGGACAGTTGCGCGTCAACAATGGCGAGGCTTTGCTGCCGTCGGTCGTTGCCGGCCTCGGGATTGCCGACCTGCCGCACTTCATCGTCGGCGACGCCATCGCATCCGGCGAGGTCGAGGTGATCCTGAAAGGCTGGAAGCAGCCGGAAGGCGCGGTGCACCTGGTGACGCCGCCCGGCGGCCCGCGCCCGGCGCGCGTCGAGGTGCTGGCGGAGTTTCTGACGAAGAAGTTCGTGAAGGGGAAGGGGCGAAGTGGATAGGGCGATCAGGGTGTGAACACGTAAATCTGGGAAGCGGCCGTATACCGGATCCCGCATTGCAACATCGACACGCAAACACTGCACCCATGCGAACGATTTCCGCGATGGCGCGTTGACCGGATGAAGAAGCGCGCGGGAGTTGAGGTCATGCTCTCGGCAGTTCGCATTGCGCTCCCTATCCGCTGCCCCAAGTCGCCAGCCCCTGACCGACTCCGGCCACAAGGTGATCGAATGAGGCATTGCTACGCCATCAAGCTTTTCGCCCGGCCAACTTTCCGCAGGCGAGACGCACCTATGCGGCGCCGTAACCGGGTGTTCTTGATAAGCGCATTGAGCGGAATGGCGTGGATGCTTTCATCGCCTTCCGCGCTGCCTCAGGCGTCGCAGGACAAGGAGGCCGACTCGGGGCAACAGGCGTTTAACAATGCCTGTCGTACGTGCCATATGGTGAGGGAGGGCGACAATCGACTAGGCCCCAATCTGCACAAGATTGTTGGACGGAAAGCAGGCTCGCTGCCGAACTACGCATATTCCAGCGCAATGAAGGAGGCGGGCTTGGTCTGGGATGAGGAGAAGCTTGATCGCTTTATTGCAAACCCCGATCAAGTCGTCCCGGGGAACAGCATGAAGCCGTTTGGTGGTCTCTCCTCAAGCGACGATCGAAAAAAGATCATCGCCTTCCTCGCTCGGCAGCAATAACGCCTAGCTTCCTCCCTGCCTTGCAGGGCACGGCGCAAAGAGCGCCTTTGCCCGCCCTACGGAGTTCAGGCTAGGCTACCCCCCAACAAACCAAGACAAAATCTCCGGGGAGAAACCATCCATGAACCGCCGCGAACTGTTGAAAGCCGC
>JAIEPP010000425.1 GCA_019748335.1 Xanthobacteraceae bacterium | reverse complement strand
CGAGTCGCGTTACTTCACGCAGGTGCTTCGCTCCAACGAAGCCGCGGCAATGATCCGCAGCCTGTTCCTGTCGATGCAGGAGCTGAACAAGGGCGCACGGCGTCCGGCCAACGTGCCGCCGACGAAAGTGAAGAAGCTCGCCGTGATCGGCGCCGGCTTCATGGGCGCCAGCGTCGGTTATGTCTCGGCGAAAGCCGGCATCGACGTGGTGCTGATCGACCGCGACCAGGAAAGCGCCGACAAGGGCAGGGGCCACGCCCAGTCGGTGATCGACGATTTGATCAAGAAGGGCCGCGCCAAGGACAGCGACCGCGACGCGATCATGGGTCGGATCTCGGCGACCGCCGATTACAACGTGCTGAAAGACTGCGACCTCGTCATCGAGGCCGTGTTCGAGGATAGAAAAGTGAAGGGCGAGACCTACGCCAAGGCGCAGCCGCTACTGAAGGAGGGTGCGATCATCGCCTCCAACACCTCGACCTTGCCGATCAACTCGCTGGCGGAGGAATTCAAGGACCAGGGCAAGTTCATCGGTATCCACTTCTTCTCGCCGGTCGAGAAGATGATGCTGGTGGAAATCATCGTCGGCAAGAACACCGGCGACCTCGCGCTCGCCACCGCACTGGATTATGTCCGCACCATCGGCAAGACGCCGATCGTGGTCAATGACTCCCGCGGCTTCTTCGCCAACCGCTGCGTCGGGCGTTACGTCGCCGAAGGCAACGAGATGTTCCTCGAAGGCGTGCCGCCGGCGATGATCGAGAACTGCGCCAAGATGGCCGGCATGCCGGTCGGCCCGCTGTCGCTGTCGGATGAAGTCGCGCTCGACCTTGGCCTCAAGATCATGAAGGCGACGGAAGCCGATCTCGGGCCGAATGCCATCAACCCGGATCAGAAGAAGCTGATGGTGGAGATGGTTGAGAAGCAGGGCCGTCTCGGGCGCAAGAACAGCAAGGGTTTTTACGACTACCCGGAAAAGGGCAAGGGCCAGAAGAGCCTGTGGCCGGGCCTCGGCGCCTTGCAGCCGAAGCACCTCGATCCCGACACGCTCGACATCGAAGAGCTGAAGCAGCGCTTTCTGGTGACGCAGGCGGTGGAAGCCGCGCGCACGGTGGAAGACCACGTCATTACCGACATGCGCGAGGCCGATGTCGGCTCGATCCTCGGCTTCGGCTTCGCCCCGTTCACCGGCGGCACGCTGTCCTATATCGACTTCATGGGCACCAAGAAGTTCGTCGCGCTCTGCCACAAGCTGGAGACCAAATACGGCTCGCGCTTCACCCCGCCGAAACTGCTGGTCGAGATGGCGGCCAAGGGCGAGACCTTCTACGGCCGCTTCCCGCCGAAGAAGGCGGCGGCGTAAATCTCTGTCGTCCCTGCCTTCGCAGGGACGACGATAGAAAAAAGGGCCGGATCATCGATCCGGCCCTTTTCGCATTCGGAATAATGAAAGGTTACGCCGCCTTCATCAGGCCTTCCTTGACGAGCGCTTCCTGCACCTTCGGGCGCGCGGCGACGCGGGCCTGGTAGGCCATCAGGTTCGACATGCCAGCGAGATCCCACTTCATCCGCTCGGCCCAGGCCAGCATCGTGAACATGTAGCCGTCGGCCACGGTAAACTGCTTGCCCATCAGATAGTCTTTTCCGGCCAGTTCGCCGTCGACATACTTGAACTTGCCCATCACGCGGTCCTTGAAGAACGCCTTGGCGTCATCGGCGAGCACGGGGCTGAACTGCGGGCCAATGTTCTTGTGCAATTCGCTGTTGATATAGGTGAGCCATGCCTGCAGCTTGTAGCGCTCGTCGCTGTCGCGCGCGGGGGCCAGACCCTTGCCGGCCTTGTCGGCGATCATCTGGACGATGACCGGGCCTTCGGTGACGAGTTCGCCGGAGTCCAGCGCCAGCGCCGGCACCTGGCCCTTCGGATTGATCTTGAGATAGTCATCGCCGTTTTCCAGCTTCTTGGCGCGAAGGTCGACCTTGACCAGGTCGTAGGGCAGGCCGGCCTCCAGCAGCGCGATATGGGGGGAGAGCGAGCATGCGCCGGGTGAATAATACAGTTTCATCGGGATTTTCCTTCCTGCGAATGTTTGGTTTTTGGCTGCGGAGCCGGGACGGGCTCGAAATCGCTCACTGGACAACGTTTTTTTCATGCGAAGCGGCGATCACCTCACTTGAAAAAGCCACGAAATGACTAAATGCATCTGCATGGAATAGTCAAGATTGATGCAGCTGCATTTAGTGCGGTACAGTGCTGTACGACAGATATGGACTGAGCGATGAAACGCAAACCTTCGACCGAGGCGACCGCCGCCTGGATCCGCCTGATGCGGGTCCAGAGCCGGGTGCTCGATGCCGTCGAGCAGGATTTGAAGAAAGCCGGCTTTCCGCCGCTGGCCTGGTACGACGCGCTGCTGGAGTTGTCGCGCGCACCGACCGGCGAGATGCGCCCGGTCGAGCTGGAAAAGCAGATGCTGATCCCGCAATACTCGACCTCGCGGCTGATCGACCGCCTGGTCGACGAGGGACTGGCGGCGCGTCGCGAGTGCAAGATCGACAAGCGCGGCCAGTTCGTCGAGATCACCGAGACCGGGCGCGAGCTGCAGAAGAAAATGTGGAACGCCTATTCGGCGGCGATCGAGAAATACGTCGGCTCCAAACTGTCGGACGCCGATGCCATCAAGCTCTGCGGTCTGCTCGACCGGCTCGGCTGTTCCTGCGGGGACATCAAGACGGCCGCCGTCCGAGACGGCGTGCCCGCGCGATGATCGCCCCGGCACCTTTCGTCGTTGCGGACAATGCCGTCCGCATTCCCTCCCTGCACACGGCGCGTTCGGTCGAATCGCCAAGGATCCGGATTTCTTATGGCGCGTGACCAGATCGATATGACCCCGCTGCAATCGCGCGACGAACTCGTGGCGTGGCTCGAAGCC
>JAIEPP010000028.1 GCA_019748335.1 Xanthobacteraceae bacterium | reverse complement strand
GGTGCCGACGCTGTTCGGCGGCACCGACAAGTGCATGCTGATGACCTTCCACGACCTGACGCCGCTGCGGCGGGTCGAGGAAATGCGCGCGGACTTCGTCGCCAATGCCAGCCACGAACTGCGCACGCCGCTGGCGGCCTTGTCAGGCTTCATCGATACGCTACAGGGGCCGGCCAAGGACGACGCCAAGGCACGCGAGCGCTTCCTCGGCATCATGCATGCGCAGGCAACGCGGATGGCGCGGCTGATCGACGACCTGCTGTCGCTGTCGCGGGTGGAATTGTCGGCCCATGTCCGTCCCGACACCCTGGTCGATCTGGTGCCGATCATCCGTCAGGTCGCCGACGGGCTGGAACCGCTGGCCCGGGAACGCCAGGTCGCGATCGAGATCGACCTGCCTGAAGCGCCGGTGACGATCCCGGGCGACCGCGAGGAGTTGCTGCGGCTGTTCGAAAACCTGATCGAGAACGCGCTCAAATATGGCGCGTCCGGCGGCCGGGTCATGGTTTCGCTGGTGCAGGCGAGTTCGGGCGAGGGCGCGCCGGAAGTGCGCGTCATGGTCCGCGATTTCGGCCCCGGTATCGCGCCGGAACACCTGCCGCGGCTGACCGAGCGCTTCTACCGGGTCGATGTCGGCGACAGCCGGGCGCAGGGTGGCACCGGGCTCGGCTTATCGCTGGTGAAACATATTGTTAACCGCCATCGCGGCCGGCTTTTGATCGAAAGCGTGCCTAAAAACGGGGCGACCTTTACCGCCTGTTTCCCCCAGGCGAAGGCCCCGGTGCAGTCATAAATTCAAGCCTTATCAATGGCTTGTGACTGTCATCCAACTGTCACCAAACCTTCGTAAAAGCTCTATCGACCGCACCTAAACGGGCGGCGTGAGCGCGATCGGGCGTAACAGGCGCTTCGCTCACAAATGGAGACCAACCATGAATTTCATCAAGACAATCGTCGCTGCCGGCCTGGTCGCCGCCTCGACGTCGGCCTTCGCGGCCGACATCACCGGCGCGGGTGCCACCTTCCCGTTCCCGATCTATTCCAAGTGGGCCGATGCGTACAAAAAGGAGACCGGTAACGGTCTGAACTACCAGTCGATCGGTTCCGGCGCCGGCATCAAGCAGATCCAGGCCAAGACCGTGACCTTCGGCGCCACCGACGCGCCGCTGAAGGCCGAAGTGCTCGAAAAGGACGGCCTGGTGCAGTGGCCGATGGTGATGGGCGCGATCGTCCCCGTCGTGAACCTCGAAGGCATCAAGCCGGGCGAACTGGTGCTCTCGGGCGAAGTGCTCGGCGACATCTATCTCGGCAAGATTACCAAGTGGGACGACGCTGCGATCGCCAAGCTCAATCCGAAGCTGAAGCTGCCGACCGACGCCATCACCGTCGTGCGCCGCTCCGACGGTTCGGGCACCACCTTCAACTTCACCGACTATCTCTCCAAGTCGAATGCCGACTGGAAGACCAAGGTCGGTTCCGGCACCGCGGTCGAATGGCCGGCTGGCGTCGGTGCCAAGGGCAATGAAGGCGTTGCCGGCAACGTCGGCCAGACCAAGAACGCGATCGGTTACGTCGAATATGCCTACGCCAAGCAGAACAAGCTGACCTACACCGCGCTGATCAACAAGGCCGGCAAGACCGTGCAGCCGACCATCGCGGGCTTCCAGGCGGCCGCTTCCAACGCCGACTGGGCCAAGGCGCCCGGCTATTACGTGATCCTGACCGACCAGCCGGGTGAAGCCTCCTGGCCGATCACCGCGGCGACCTTCATCCTGATGCACAAGGATGCGACCGACAAGGCGGCGTCCCAGGAAGCCATCAAGTTCTTCAAATACGCCTTCGCCAAGGGCGGCAAGATGGCTGAAGAGCTCGACTACATCCCGATGCCCGACTCGGTCGTCAAGCTGATCGAAAAGACCTGGTCGGCCGACATCAAGAGCTGAACTACTTCGCTCAGGCGATCACGGGAGCTCGCTCCCCCTGTCCAACCCGGCATCACCCGGGTTGGACATTCCCTCCCGGCGGGGCGGGGCAACAACCAAGAACAATTCGCGGCCGAACCGGCTGCAAAACCCGTGCATCGGATCCGGGTTGATGGGTTATAAGTACAGGGGATTGGCGTGGCAGACATGGCGGTTCAAGGCGACGTAATGGAAGCTGCTGGACCTTACGATCGTGCCAGGGCTCTCAGCGCTTTCAAGTTCGGCGACGTTACATTTTACTGGATCACGCGCGCCTGCGCGATCTCGGTGCTCCTCATTCTCGGCGGCATCATCATCTCCCTGATCGTCGGCGCCTGGCCGGCGATGAAGGAATACGGTTTCTCCTTCCTGTTCACCTCGCGCTGGGCGCCGTCGGCCGATCCGCCGGTGCTCGGCGCGCTCGGGCCGATCTACGGCACGCTGGTCACCTCGGTGATCGCGATGATGATCGCCATTCCGGTCGGCCTCGGCATCGCGGTGTTCCTGACCGAGATCTGCCCGTTGTGGCTGCGCCGCCCGATCGGGCTTGCGATCGAGCTGCTCGCCGGCATTCCCTCCATCATCTACGGCATGTGGGGCTTCTTCGTGCTCGGCCCGTTCCTGGCCAACTCGTTCCAGCCGTTCATGATCAAGATCTTCGACGGCATCCCGGTGCTCGGCACCATCTTCGCCGGCCCGCCCTCCTATCTCTCGCTGTTCAACGCCGCGCTGATCCTCGCGATCATGGTGCTGCCGTTCATCACCTCGATCTCGGTCGACGTGTTCAAGACGGTGCCGCCGGTGCTGAAGGAAGCCGCCTACGGCGTCGGCTGCACCACCTGGGAAGTCGTCCGCAACGTCGTCATCCCCTACACCCGCGTCGGCGTGATCGGCGGCATCATGCTGGCGCTCGGCCGCGCGCTCGGCGAGACCATGGC
>JAIEPP010000007.1 GCA_019748335.1 Xanthobacteraceae bacterium | reverse complement strand
GGCCTGCGCGTGGTCGACGCCTCCATCATGCCGGATCTGATGTCGGGCAATACCAATGCGCCGACGATCATGATTGCCGAAAAGGCGTCGGACATGATTTTGGAGGACGCAAGGTAGATTCCTTACCTCGCCCCGCTTGCGGGGAGAGGTCGGCGCGAAGCGCCGGGTGAGGGGATACAGGTACCTCGACGATCTCACTCGCGGCTCACCCCAACCCTCTCCCCGCAAGCGGGGCGAGGGAGTAGCAGCGTCTCAGCCCCGATACCCCCGCACCCGCTTCAGCATCTGCTCGACATGCGCGATCGGGGTTTCCGGCTGGATGCCGTGGCCGAGATTGAAAATGAAACGGCCCCCGGCGTAATTCGCCAGCACGTCGTCTACCGCGCGATCGAGCGCGGCGCCGCCCGCGATCAGCACCAGCGGATCGAGATTGCCCTGAACGGCGACGCGGTTTTGTACGCGCTCGCGGATCAGTGACGGCTCGGCGGCCCAGTCGATGCTGACGGCGTTGACACCGGTCGCCTCGACATAGGCGGGAAGCTGCGCGCCGGCGCCGCGGGGAAAGCCGATGATCTTCGCATCAGGCACCTGCGCGCGCACGCCGGCGACGATGCGTCTTGTGGGCTCGATCGACCAGCGCTGAAATTCGCGCGGCGGCAGCACGCCGGCCCAGGTGTCGAAGATCTGCAGCACGTCGGCGCCGGCCTCGAGCTGGTCGAGCAGATACCGGATCGAATTCTCCACCAGTACGTCGATGATTTCGGCGAAGGCCAGGGGATGACGATAGGCCATCATCCGTGCCGGCGCCTGGTCCGGTGTGCCCTGTCCGGCGACCATGTAGGTCGCGACCGTCCACGGCGCGCCGCAAAAGCCGATCAGCGCAATTTTGGGATCGAGTTCGCGGCGCACGCGGCGCAGCGCCTCATAGACCGGTTCGAGCTTGCCGAAATCGGCATGGCGCGCCAGCGTCGTGACTTGCTCCGGCGTCTCCAGCGGATCGAGCCGCGGGCCTTCGCCAGCCTCGAAGCGCACCGAGCGGCCGAGCGCGTAGGGGATGACGAGGATGTCGGAAAAGATGATTGCCGCATCGAAGCCAAAACGGCGGATCGGTTGCAGCGTCACTTCGGCGGCATATTCCGGCGTGAAACATAGATCGAGAAAGCCGCCCGCTTTGGCACGCAGTTCGCGATACTCCGGCAGGTAGCGGCCGGCCTGCCGCATCATCCAGACCGGCGGCACCTTCTGGCGGTGGCCGGACAGCACTTCGAGAAAGGGTTTGATGGCTGTTTCCTGGGACAATCGAAAAGTTCCTGCGGCCTGCTGATATTTCGGGTCCCTGATACACGCCGGCCGCGGCTTGGCCAAGGACCGATGTGGAACCGGCACAGATCCGGGGCGTTGTCCTGGGGAATGGAGGCACCCTATGGCTGAAAAATTTGACCCCGCACCGCATGACAAACACGCTGCCAATCCTGTCGCCGCGCTTGAGGCCGATCGGGAGATGCATGCAAAGCTCGAAACGGGCCTGATGGACAGCTTTCCGGCGTCCGATCCGGTAAGCGCCACGCAGCCGGCGCCGTCAAAGGCCGACGGCGACGTCGACAATGAAACGCTTTGGGAGAAACTACGCGCCGCTTTCCGGTGACGCCGTTCTGACGGGTGAACTGATGCAAACCGAATTCAACCACGCTGCCAATGACTCGCCGCGCAGCGGCAGTTCGAAGAAAGTCACACCCGTGATATGGGCGGCGATCGTCGTTGCGTTGGTTGCTGTCGCGATCTGGTTCGGCGTTCCCACGTGACGAAGATCGTTTCATGCGTCGTTGCATGATTGGTATCTTCGCGGCGGAACCATTCACAATTTCGCGAATTGCATCACTGATAGTTTCATCCAAGAGGAGCAAGCGATGATCAAGCACATGGTAATGGCTGCCGTCGCAGTGGCCACGATTTCGGTTGCGATGCCGGCGAGCGCGGAAGAAGTTGGAATTGGTGTCGGTCCGAATGGTGTCGGCGTCACGGTCGGCAACGGCCATGGTGATCGCTATCGCGACCGTGAAGTGATCCGCGAGCGGGAATACCGCGACCGCGATCGTGGCGAAACCGTTGTCGTGCGCCCGGGCCATGATCGGGACCGCAATTACGATCGTGACCGCAAGACGGTCATCATCGACCGCGATCGCTGATCTCAGCGTTTGAAGTAACGAAACGGCCTCCCTTGTGGAGGCCGTTTTGTTTTAGGAGCCTAATAGTGTGGCGGCGGTTCGTTTGACGGGCCCGGCGCATGGCTTTCTGCTTCCCGCAGACGTTCCTTCATCTCGGCGAGCTGCCGGGTCAGCCTGTCGATCTCAAGCCATTGCTTCGTGATCGCCTGATTCAGCGTCTCGACGGCTTCGTCCTGATAGGTCAGCCGCGTTTCCAGCGCGTCGATGCGCTCACTCAGCGCTTTGCCGTCACTCATGGGGACCATCGTTCATCTTGTGCTCGCGCAGGCCGTGGCCCAATGCGGTACGTTCGTCGAACACAAAACATTCGCCGTGCCAGCGGCTTCGTTGTTCCGGCACGCCTTCCAGATAGCGCAGGATGCCGCCCTTGAGGTGATAGACTTCGGAAAATCCCCGCGCCAGCAGATAGGCGCTGGCCTTCTCGCAGCGAATGCCGCCGGTACAGAACATCGCGATCTTCCGGTGCTTGGCCGGATCGAGCTTCTGCGCGGTAAAGTCCTTGAACTGCCCGAAGCTTCGGATACCGGGATCGACTGCGCCTTCGAAGGTGCCCATCGCGACTTCGAAGGCGTTGCGGGTATCGATGACGAGCGTGTCGGGCGCCGAAATCAGCGCGTTCCATTCGGCGGGTCCGACATAGGTGCCGACCTGCCGGGTCGG
>JAIEPP010000010.1 GCA_019748335.1 Xanthobacteraceae bacterium | reverse complement strand
TCGACACCGTCGCCATGATCGCAGCCCACACCGCGATCGGTGCGAACAGCATCACATAGCCGGTGACCTTCAGCATGATGTGGGCGAGATCGTCGATCAGCCCCATGATCGGCTTCGACCGTTCCGGCATGGCGCCGAGGGCTACGGCGAAGAACACCGCGAACACCACGATCTGCAGGATTTCGTTCTGCGCCATCGCGTCCGCGATCGAGGTCGGGATCAGATGGGTCAGGAATTTCTCGATCGAGAACGCCGAGACCGGCAGGCCGGTCGACTGCGCCTTGTCAGGCAGCGTGCCCGGGAAGTTGGCGCCGGGCTGCAACAGGTTGACCATCACGAGGCCGAGCAGCAGCGACACAAAGGAGGCGCTGACAAACCAGCCCATGGTCTTGGCGAAGATGCGGCCGAGCTTGGCGCCGGAGCCCATATGCGCGATGCCGCCGACCAGGGTCGCGAACACCAGCGGCGCGATGATCATCTTGATCAGGCGCAGGAACAGCATGGCGATCAGGTTGACGTCCGCCGCGATCTCGACCCGGCTGTCGGGCATATAGTTGAAAACCAGCGTGCCCATCACGATGCCGAGTGCCATCGCGATCAGAATGAATTGCGTAAACCTGCTGGACATTATCTCACCCCCGTAAGTTCCGGCTGGAGCGAGTTTGGCAGATTTCGCACCCGACGCAACACGTGTGTGGCGATCGGCGGGCTTGCCGGAATGTTCCCGTTGTGAAATGCGCGCGCGCCGACTAGCGTTCAATGCAGCGCACAATCTGTGCAATCGACGCCTCATGCGCAGTCAATTGCATCCGGAAACGCCAACCAACGAACAAGCCGAGGGAGAGCATCATGAGCGACACCGTCAACCGCCAGATCCTGCTGGTCGAGAAGCCGACCGGCAAGCTTGGGCCCGAGCATTTCAAGATGGTCAAGGGTGCGATCCCCGAACCAAAGGACGGTGAAGTGCTGGTGCGGACGCGCTACATCTCGCTCGACGCCGCCAACCGCGCATGGATGCACGGCGCCACCTATCGCGCTGCGGTCGAGGCCAACACCGTAATGGCCGGCGGCGGCATCGCGGAAGTGGTGGCCTCAAAAGCGTCTGGCCTTGCACCGGGCGACATCGTGTTCGGCGACACCGGCTGGCAGGATTATGCGGCGGTGCCGGCCAAGCACATGACCAAGATGCCGAGGATGGAGCCGATGACGCATCTGCTCAGCGTCTACGGCATCGCCGGCCTCACCGCCTATTTCGGGCTGCTGCATGTCGGCAAGCCCAAGGCCGGCGAGACCGTCGTGGTCTCGGCCGCGGCCGGCTCGGTCGGATCGATCGTCGGGCAAATCGCCAAGATCAAGGGTTGCCACGTCGTCGGCATCGCCGGCGGCAAGGACAAATGCAACTGGCTGATCTCCGAACTCGGTTTCGACGCCGCGGTCGACTACAAGGACGGCGCCACCTTCAAGGCGCTACGGGCCGCCGCACCGAAGGGCATCGACGTCTATTTCGACAATGTCGGCGGCGACATCCTCGAAGCCTGCATCGCGCTGATGAACAACCGCGGCCGCATCGCCTGCTGCGGCGCGATCTCGCAATATGACGGCGTGCCGTCGGCCACCGGCCCGCGCGGCGTGCCCGGCTTGATCGTGGTGAAGCGCCTGATCATGCAGGGCTTCATCGTGATGGACTATATGGACCAGCGCGATCAGGCCTTGGCCGACCTGCAGTCCTGGGTCGCGTCCGGCAAACTGAAGGTGCAGGAGGACGTCATCGACGGGCTCGAAAACACGCCGAAAGCGCTGATCGGCTTGCTGGCCGGCGAGAACCGCGGCAAACGGATGGTGAAGGTGTAGAGCTTCTTCTCACCTCTCCCCGCAAGAGCGGGGCGAGGGAGAAACAGCTAATGCACCGTGCCCGGCGCGGGCGGCGCGACCGGCGCACCCGCCTTCTTCGCCTTGCGCTCGGCCAGCCAGTTCTCGAACCGCTGGACCACGACGAAGAAGGTCGGCACGAACAGCACGGCGAGACAAGTCGACGCCAGCATGCCCGAGAACACCGTGATGCCGATCGACTTGCGGGCGTTGGCACCGGCGCCGGTGGCGAGCACCAGCGGCACCACGCCGAGGATGAAGGCAAAGGACGTCATCAGGATCGGCCGGAACCGGGCGCGGGCCGCCTCGATCGCGGATTCCAGCAACGGCTTGCGGTCGCGCACGTGAAGTTCGAGCGCGACCTCGACGATCAGAATGGCGTTCTTGGCCGACAGCGCGATCAGCAGAATGATGCCGATCTGGGTGTAGAGGTTGTTCTCGATTCGCAAGCCAGTCAGCACGATCGTCGGACCGAGCAAGGACAGCGGCACCGCGAGAATGACCGAGATCGGCGCGTACCAGCTCTCATATTGCCCAGCCAGCACCAGATAGACCAGCAGCAGCGCCAGCCCGAACGCCCAGTAGATCTGGCCGCCGACGACCTTCTCCTGGTACGACATCGCCGTCCATTCGAAGCCGGTGCCGGGCGGCAGGGTCTTGCCCGCGATTTCCTCCATCAGCGTCATTGACTGGCCGGAACTGAAGCCGGTGGCCGGGAGACCGATGACGGTCGCCGAGGGGTAGAGGTTATAGAGGCTGATCAGCGAGGGGCCGATCGCCGGCGTGATCTTCGCCACCGTGCCGAGCGGCACCATGTCGCCCTGGCTGTTGCGCACCATCAATTTCTCGATGTCGCGCGGCGTCAGGCGGAACTGGGAATCCGCCTGCGCATAGACCTGGAAGGTGCGGCCGAACTTGTTGAACTGGTTGATGTAGGTCGAACCGAGATAGGACGACAGGGTGGAGAAGATCTGGTCGGTGGTGACATGCAGCGTCTGGGT
>JAIEPP010000319.1 GCA_019748335.1 Xanthobacteraceae bacterium | reverse complement strand
CGTCTTCAACAATGTGACACGCACCACCGTCGAAGCGATGGCGGCGACACAAGGCCACACCCAGTCGCTGCACACCAACGCGCTCGACGAGGCGCTGGCGTTGCCAACGGACTTTTCCGCGCGCATCGCCCGCAACACGCAATTGTTCCTGCAACAGGAGAGCGGCACCAACCGCATCATCGATCCCTGGGGCGGCTCCTATTATGTCGAGCGGCTGACCCGCGACCTCGCCGCCAAGGCCTGGGGCCATATCCAGGAAGTCGAGGCACTCGGCGGCATGGCCAAGGCGATCGAGGCCGGCGTGCCGAAACTTCGGATCGAGGAAGCTTCCGCCAAGACCCAGGCGCGGATCGACGCTGGCCGGCAGGCCGTGATCGGGGTCAACAAGTTCAAGCCGGTCAACGAGGCCGCGATCGACGTGCTCAAGGTAGAAAATTCCACGGTGCGCCGGCTGCAGATCGACAAGCTGAAGCGGCTGCGCAGCGAGCGGGACCAGAAGGAAGTCGATGCGTCGCTGGCGGCGCTGACGCGCAGCGCGGGCGAAGGCAACGGCAACCTGCTGGCGCTCGCCATCGATGCCGCGCGCGCGAAAGCCACCGTCGGCGAAATTTCGGACGCGATGGAAAAGGTGTTCGGGCGCCACCGCGCCGAAATCAAGTCCATCACCGGCGTCTACAAGCGGGAGGCGTCCACCATGTCCAACCGGGTCGAGAAAGTGCAGGCCCTGATCGACGCGTTCGAGAATGCCGAGGGCCGCCGCCCCCGCATACTCGTTGCCAAGATCGGCCAGGACGGCCACGACCGCGGCCAGAAGGTGATCGCCTCCGCCTTTGCCGACGTCGGCTTCGACGTCGATATCGGGCCGCTGTTTGCCACCGCCGACGAGGCGGCGCGGCAGGCGGTCGAGAACGACGTCCACATCCTCGGCGTCTCGTCGCTGGCGGCCGCCCATCTCACCGCGGTGCCGGAACTCAAGGCCGCGCTGAAGAAGCACGGCCGCGAGGATATTATGATTATTATCGGTGGCGTGGTCCCACCGCAGGATTACGACGCGCTCTACAAGGCCGGCGCCGAGGCGATCTTCCCGCCCGGCACCGTGATCTCGGACGCCGCCGAAGAGCTGATCCACAAGCTCAACGCGCGGTTGGGGCATAGCGAGGCGGCGGAATAGCTCCCCGTCCGAACCGGATTGCCCTTCAAAAGGAGCGCGTCTTGCGCAATTCTGCATTCGTCACGTTTGCCGGCATCGGCCTTGCGTGCGCCGTCGTATGCTTCGCCTCATTCAATACTGCTTTCGCTGCCGCCGAACCAAAGCCCGACTTCGCCATCAAGACCAAGTCGGTCGAGGCCAGCGTCTCGCTCGATGCCAAGATCAAGGCCAATGCGGCGCTCGCCGCCGATTGCCTGACCGAAGGCAAGGCGTGGGTGGCGGGATACAGCCACGACGCCGACATAGAGCGCAAGCAGGACCCGCAGATGTTCCGCAACGGCGCATGGTCGGCCGATCGCAAATACGAGACGCGCTCGGTGGTCGACGGCCACTATGTCAGCATTGTCAGGTCGGACTACACGAACACCGGCGGCGCGCATCCGAATTCCGGCGTCAACACCATCCTGTGGGATTCCACCGCCAGCAAGCGCATCAGCATCCGCCCCTTCTTCACCGAGACCGCCGATGGCGGGGCGACCATGAAGGCGATGGTGAAGGCCGTACTGGCTTCGTTGACGGTGGAGAAGAAAAAGCGCGATGCCGGCGAGACCGCGACCGACGAATGGTTCAAGATCGTCGAGCCCAAGCTGTTGAAGATCGGCGCGGTGACGCTGGCGCCGTCGACCGTCGCGGGCAAGAGCTCCGGCCTGACATTCCACTATCCGCCCTATGCGGTCGGCCCCTACGCCGAAGGCGAATATGTCGCTTTCGTGCCGTGGGAGAGCTTGAAGCCGTATCTGACGCCGGAAGGCGCAAAGATCTTCGGCGGCGCGCGGCCGAAAGGCGACGACGAAGGACCGAAATGACCTGACGTGCCCTCACGCCACAAGGCGACCCAGCGACCGTTCGAGGGAATGGGTCCAGTCCGGTATCCACGACTGAAACAGCTGACGCCAGCGATCGGCGTCGTCAGGGGCGGTATCCAGCGTGACGGCCCATTCGATGAAAGTTCGGTTGCCCTCGACGACCGGCATGAGGTGCATCGTCCCCTCGTACCGCGTCGGCGCGGGCCCGTCCGGCAACAGGCCTGATGGAAACGGCAGCGGATCGATGCCGGCATAGGTCAGGGAATGCTGCACATCGGAATGGCCGGCCAACCGCTGCCGAATCCAGTTGCCGAGATAGCAGAACCGCCTGACCGCGCCGACCTCATCGCCGCCTTTGTCGTCCTCGATCACGCTCTCGGAAACCCCGTCGATATAGGCGGGGTAATTGTTGAAATCGCGGATCAGCGTCCAGAGGGTTTCCAAGGGATAATCCAGCACGGCGCTGTAATAGGCTTTGGTCATTCGGGGCTCCGGGATGGGGACGGTGAACCGGACGGTGCAGCCTCGGCCACGCCAAACCACCCGATTCCCGATAGCAAAATGGATGGGGATGGCGGGGACATAGTGATGCCCCGGGGGCATAGTGATGCCCCGGGTGTCCGGCCCCCTCGCCTGCGACCATCAGCCGTTGTAAACCAAGCCATGACCTCGCCGAAGAATTCCCCCGACATCGAGAAACTCGCGAACGACCTCCGCTCCGGTTCCCGAGCGGCGCTGGCGCGTGCGATCACGCTGGTCGAGAGCCGTAGGGCCGACCATCAGGCCGCGGCGCGCGAGCTGGTACA
>JAIEPP010000636.1 GCA_019748335.1 Xanthobacteraceae bacterium | reverse complement strand
TCCCTCTCCAAGACCCATCGCGTCGCGCCGATCGATTTCGTCTCCGGCGCCGTGTCGATCCGCGTCGAGGCCGTCCCCGATCACGGCATGGCGACCATATGGGACGCCGACATCCTGATCTGGGCGGCCAGCCAGATCGTCGAGGCGCGCGACGCAGGGCTTCGCACCTCGCGCCTGATGGTGGCGACGCCATACGAGATCCTGAAGTTCATCGGCCGCGGCACCAGCATCCGCGACTATCAGCGTCTGAAAGCGGCGCTTGACCGGCTCCAATCCACGACCGTCTCCACATCCATCCGGCAACCCACAGAAGGGCGGCGTCATCGCTTTTCATGGATCAACGAGTGGAAGGAACGCACGGACAGCCAGGGCAAGCCAGACGGCATCGAGTTGATCGTGCCCGACTGGTTCTACGGCTGCGTGCTCGACAACGCGCTCGTCCTCACCATCGACCCTGCCTATTTCGACCTGACTGGCGGGCTCGATCGCTGGCTCTACCGGATCGTTCGCAAGCATGGCGGCCGCCAGCGCACTGGCTGGCGGTTTGACTTCCGCCATCTGCACCAGAAATCCGGCGCGTTGTCGCCGTTCAAGCGCTTCGCCTTCGAGCTGCGCGACATCATCCGCCGTCAACCGTTGCCGGGATACACCCTCTTCCTCGAAGTCGAGATCGGCGGGCGGACACTTCTCGCTTTCGAGCCGAATCCACCCTGTGGAAAACCTGTGGACTGCTTCGTGCCATCGGGAACCCGAGGGCGCGTGCCATCAGGAACCACCCCCTCGTGCCATGGGGAACCGAAACAGGGTTTAACTCGCGACAGCAAAACGAAAATTCGCGCCCTTAACTTAGAATCTAACTCAGAATCTAACTTTGAAGAGGGCGCGCGGGATGTGGAAAATCTCATTCAGCACGCGGCTGACGCCCTCAGCTTGACTGGCAAAACGCGCCGGCAGGCCACGAATGGCGGCCAAGAAAAAGCCCCACGGCACGATGCGCGGGACGCACAGCAGCTTCCTCTCCGAGATCATTCGGGGGGCGCCCGATGATACTGGCGCTCCTCAACCAAAAGGGCGGCGTCGGCAAGACGACGTTAGCGCTCAACCTCGCAGGCGCCTGGGCCGCCAAGGGAAAGCGGGTGACGCTGATCGATGCCGATCCCCAAGGATCGGCGCTCGACTGGTCTCAACAGCGTAGCCGCGAGGGCCTGCCTCGCCTGTTCGGCGTCGTCGGCCTTGCGCGTGACACCCTGCATCGCGAGGCGCCAGAACTCGCCCGCGACGCCGATCATGTCGTGATCGACGGGCCGCCGCGCGTCGCCACCCTAATGCGTTCGGCGTTGCTCGCGTGCGACCTGGTGTTGATCCCGGTGCAGCCTTCGCCATTCGACGGCTGGGCGTCCGCCGAAATGCTGGCGCTGGTGACAGAGGCCCGCATCTACCGGCCCGAACTGGCGGCGCGCTTCGTGCTGAACCGTTGCGGCGCGCGCACCTTGCTCGCCCGCGAGACAGCCGAGACGCTCGCCGATCACGACCCACCCGTGCTTGCCGCGACCATCGGCCAACGCATCGCATTCGCCGTCACCGCGCAATCGGGCCGACTGGTTTCCGAAATGGACGGCGACACGCCCGCCGCGCGCGAAATCGCGGCGCTGGCGGACGAGATCGAACGTCTCGGCATCAAAAGGGACGCGCAATGAGCGAGCGCGTCATCCGAAAAAGCTTCGCTGCCCGCCCGGTCGATCCTGAGCGTTGGATCAGAACTGCCGATGCGCCTCAGCGCGACGGCGAGACCGGCGGCTTCACGGCTCGGCTCACCATCGACGTGACGCCGGATCTGCGCGGCCGCATCAAGATCACTGCGTTCCAGCGCGGCGTCACCGTCGCCGACATGCTGCGCGATTTATTGGCGCGTGAATTTCCCAAAACCGAAGGAGACCCATCATGACAGGCGCCGCGGCTTCCCGCGTGCGCGGCGGCCCCGTGCCGATCGCGCAACGCTCCGATAACCTCACCCATGTCGAACTGACCTGGGTGGAAAAGCGGATCGAGAACTGGATCAGGTTCGGCCGCGAAGCGCACGAAGAGATCATCGATCGACGCCGCCGTGTGCTCTCCTTCCGGGCAGGCAGCACATTTGCCTTCGTTCGCTGGGCCGCCAATGACTTCGGAACGATCCTGTCGCGCATCGACATCGTGCGCGCCGTCTCGCCCGGCGAGACCTACCAGACGCTGCCGTTCGTGCGTCCCGGCGGCGAGATTCTGCTCAAGATCGAAGGTTGGCCGAAGGTCCAGCAGGTGCTGCGCCACATCGACGCCGCAGAGGACGCCGGCGTCGACGCCTGCGACGTCTCCCCCGATCACTGGCGGCACGTCGCCAACCGGTTGAGCGCCGGTCAGGAACCTCGCGCCTACACGATGGAGCGCCACCAGGCGTGGCTCAAGCGCCGGGAGATCGAGCGATGACCCGCTTCGGCTATGTCATGGCGACGTATTTCGCCACGATGGGCGTCGCGATCGCCGCGTTCATCTCTTTGCCGGTGAAGCTGCTCTGGAATGCGTCTGCCAGCACGCCCATTGGCTTCTATGACCTCGACCCGCCGCGCAACCTGAAGGTTGGCGATCTGGTCGCGGTCATGCCGGACAAACCGCTCGCCGACTTCATGGTGGAGCGCGGCTATATCGGTCGCGATGTGCCGCTCTTGAAGCATGTCGCCGCGCTGCCGGGGCAAGAGATTTGCCGTGTCGGCCGCAGCGTCACCGTTGACGCCGTGCCATTCGGTGATGCGCTCGATCACGATCATCTGGGGCGG
>JAIEPP010000338.1 GCA_019748335.1 Xanthobacteraceae bacterium | reverse complement strand
TATCGATCTCGAGGGCAGGGCGACCACGGGGGCCGCGATTTTACGGCCGTAGGTTTCGCTGCCGTAGGGTGGGCAAAGGCGCGTTTGCGCCGTGCCCACCGTCACTGCTGCGTGGTGGGCACGCTGCGCTTTGCCCACCCTACGTAGCCAACTCGCTACGCCACCATTCGCGCAGCGCCCGCCTTGGTCAGGATATTGTCGAGACATTCGATCATGTCGGCGATCTCCTCCTTGGAGACGTTGAGCGCCGGCATGAAGCGCAATGCGTCCGGCTGCGGTGAGTTCAACAGCACGCCTTGCTCGAATGCCTGGGCCACGATCGAGGCGCCGATCGGCAGTTTGAGATCGAGCGCCAGCAACAGCCCCCGGCCACGCACCTCGCCGAGGCCGTGCCGCGCCGACAGCTTTTGCAACTCGCTTTCCAGAAGCAGCCCGGCATCCGTGGTCGACTTCAGGAACGCTGGCGTGGCGACGTGTTCGAGAACCGCGAGCCCGGCCGCGCACATCAGCGGGTTGCCGTTGAAGGTGCCGCCCTGGTCGCCATGCTCGAAACAGGACGCATATTCGGTTGCCAGCAGCGCCGCCAGCGGCACGCCGCCGCCGATGCCTTTGCCGAGCGTCATGATGTCGGGTTCGATCCCGGCGTGTTCGTAATGGAACAGCTTTCCAGTCCGGCCCATGCCGGTCTGGATCTCGTCGACGATCAGCAGCAGCCCACGTTCCTGGGTCAGCGCCCGCAACTGCTGCAGGAATTGATCGGTCGCCGGCCAGACGCCGGCCTCGCCCTGGATCGGCTCCAGCATCACGGCCACGGTCTTGCTCGAGATCAGCCGCTTGACGGACTCGATGTCATTGAGCTGCGCCTTGGCGAAACCCGACACCTTGGGCTCGAACAGCGGCTCAAAGGCCTTCTTGCCCGACGCCGACATGGTCGCGAGCGTGCGGCCGTGGAAGCCGCCGACAAAGGTGATGATTTCATGCGCGCCGCCTTTGTAGAGCGTGCCGAATTTGCGCGCGAGCTTGATCGCGCCTTCATTGGCCTCGGCGCCGGAATTGGCAAAGAACACCAGGTCGAAGCAACTGTTGGCAACGAGCGCGTTGGCCAGTTTCAGGCTCGGCGCGTTGAAGAACGCAGGGCTCGGGGTCAGCAGCATTTTTGCCTGTGCCGCGAGTGCGTCGGCGACGATGGCCGGCGAGTGGCCGAGGCAGTTGACCGCCCAGCCCTGCATGAAATCCAGATAGCGCTTGCCGCTGTCGTCCCACAGATAGGCGCCGCCGCCCTTGACGAAGACGGTCGGCGGCCGCGCGGTGATGTTCATCAAGGCGTCGTAGGGATGGGTAGCGTTGGTCATGTCGTTCTCCTGTCGGGTTGGATGAAGTGGGGGGGGCCAAACGCGAGAAGGCCGCACTTTTTGGGTGCGGCCTTCTCGAAAACGTTGCTGAACTAGTTGATCAGCTGTGTCGTCGGACACGGCGCGCGCCATCATCGTCGCTGGAGCGACGACGGAAAGATGCGCGGCGGTTGGTCCGGTTGAGGTTCATGGGCGAGGGCCATACAGCCGAACGGCCGGCCGTGTCAAGCGGCAAGCCAGGATCGCGTGTCGTCCAGCTTCCCGACCAGGAAGGTTTTGGCGATCAGGAAGGTTTGCGCGTGCGTACACGGAGCTCGGCTCGGGCGGTTGCAACGACCCGGCCTTCGCTGTCGGTGAGTTCTGCCTGGACTTCAGCCGAGCGTTCATCCTGATTAATCAGGCGGGCCGTCGCGGTTATCGGACCCAGCGCGGCAGGTTTCAGAAACTGCGTATCGAGGCGCGTTGTGACCGCGGTCAAATGCGATGGCAGCCTTGCCATCACGGCGTTGCCCGTTGCGGAGTCCAGCATCGCCGCCAGCATGCCGCCTTGCACGGTGCCGTGGCGGTTCGCGAATTCCTCCCGCGCGGTAAAGCGAAGCGTCACCTCGCCGGACTGCGGATCGACCGAGACGATCTCGCGGCCGAGAAGCTGGGCGGCCGGCGGTATTTCTTTCAAGTGATCGGACATCTTGCTTGCCATACTGGAAGCGCCCGTTCAGAATCCCGCGACGCTGCCGTGCAGGTCGTACTGGTCCGCGCGTTCGATCTTCGCGGTGACGATTTCGCCGACCTTGAGTGGACGCCGGCTCGACAGATAGACCCCGCCGTCGATCTGCGGCGCGTCGGCCTTTGAACGGCCCTTCGACACGGTCGGGCCGACCTCGTCGATGATGACCTGTTGCCGCGTGCCGACCTTGCGCTTGAGGCGGCGCGCGGAGATTTTCTGCTGCCGCGCCATCAGCGCGTTCCAGCGCTCCTGCTTGATCTCGTCGGGTACGGCATTGCCGATCGCATTCGATGGCGCGCCCGCGACCGGCTCGTACTTGAAGCAGCCGAGGCGATCGATCTCGGCTGCTTCCAGCCAGTCGAGCAGATAGGCAAAGTCGGAATCGGTCTCTCCGGGAAATCCGACGATGAAGGTCGAGCGCAGCGTCAGATCGGGACACTCCTCGCGCCACTTCTTGATCCGCGCCAGCGTCTTTTCCTGCGCGGCGGGGCGCTTCATCGCTTTCAGCACTTCCGGGCTGGCGTGCTGGAACGGAATATCGAGGTAGGGCAGAACCTTGCCCTCGGTCATCAGGCGGATGACTTCGTCGACATGCGGGTAGGGATAGACATATTGCAGCCGCACCCAGGCGCCGAGTTCGCCGAGTTCCTTGGCGAGGTCGAAGAATTTGGCGCGGACCTGGCGGTCCTTCCACGGGCTCTCGGCATATTTGATATCGACGCC
>JAIEPP010000653.1 GCA_019748335.1 Xanthobacteraceae bacterium | reverse complement strand
ATGAAGAACGGCGTGCCGTAGACGTGAAGCGATTTGTCGACCGCGATCGAACGGCCCGGCGTCAGCGGCACGCCCTGGGCACCGACCGCCTCGTCGTTGTCCGAAAGCTGCACCTCGCGGAAGAAAACGTAGGACTTGTTCTGTCGCCGCAATTCCTCGGCGCCTTCGGGGTTCTGCTCCATCCACTCCCGGATCTTCTGCATCGACATCTGTTCCCTGGGGATGATGTTGCGTTCGATCAGGACGCGGCCGACCGGCGTATAGGGATAACCGTTGTGGGCGTCGTAGTTGATGCGGAGCGTCGAGCCGTCGTCGAGATTGACCCGGGCCGATCCCTGGATCTGCGTGAAGAGCAAATCGGTCTGGTTCCTCAGCCAGCAGATTTCAAGACCGCGTCCCTCGATCGCGCCGTCCTCGATCTCGCCGCGGTCGTAATATGGCACCAGCTTGCGGCGGCCGATCTTGCGGTAGACCTGCCCCTTGTTGGGCAATCCGGCCGAACTCTGGTTGGTGCCGCGCACGAAGAGGTTGGAGGGACGGCGGTAGACAGGCACATTGTAGACTTCGTTCTGCTCCCGTGAACCGTCGATCACAGGCTCGTAATAACCCGTGACAAAACCCTCGGGCTCGCCGAGCCGCGAGATCCGCAGCGGCAGAAAATTCTCCTCGAAGAAGGCTTTCGCTTTGGCGCCATCGGTGAGGTCGAGACCCCTGGCGATGCGGCAGGGATCGCGCAGCGACGCGCCCAGCGCTTTCGAGTCCGGGGGCGCGCCTGTTTGCGCTGCGATCGGCTTGCAGCTGGTGCGAAACGCGCCATAGGCGGCGAGATGATCGTCGTCGTTCCAGCCGGCGACGTCGGACCAAGCCACCGGCGCATATTGGCCGCCATTGATCTGGAGCGGTAATTCAAGCTGCGGATAGGGCAGCTGGCGCTCGGCTACTGCGGGAGGATGATGAGAACGGGAATGCGGGCGCGAATGCCGCGCGGCAAACGCATCCGAGGCAGCAATCGACAACGCGAGTGCGATCACGCCAAACGAGAGCCCGATCAGGTCCCGCGTTCTAGCTCGCGCTTCCGGTGCCAACCAGCTTCCAGTTCGGATCGCGAGACGTCGTGTCGCGGGCGAATGTCCAGACATCGGTGATATCGGCGACCTTATCCGGGTTGCCATCGACAATGGTGCCGCTCTTGTCGCGGGTGACCGAGATCATCTGCGACACGAAACGAACCGTCAGTTGCGCCGCCCGGTCGCGGGCTTCCGCGCTCACGAGTTCGGCCTTGTCGATCGAAACGAACCGGGTTTCGGTTTTCTGCTCGTGCTTCTCGCGATCCTTGATCACGCCATCGAAGCTCTCATAGACCTCGGACGACAGCAGGTCCTTCAGCGCGCGGCGATCGCCGTTGGCAAAGGCCAGCACGATCATTTCATAGGCGCTCTTGGCACCGTCGATGAAATGCTTGGGGTCGAACGAGGAGTCCTGGGCGACAATGGCATCGAGACCCTGCGCCAGCGGAGTCCCCTGCTCGGCGACGCCCTTCCAGCGGTCGGTCGGCAGCACGACATCGGCGGTCGGCGCCAGCGGCGCCTGGTCGATCACGGCGCCCGGCATTGGAACGACGTTGGTGTCCTGGCTACGCTGCACGACGTTGGGCGCGGCGCGATCATAGGGCGGCCGTTCGCTCCCGGTGCGCTGTCCGAGCACGCTGCGCAGGCGCAGGAAAATAAAGACCGCCAGCGCCAGGAAGATGATGGTGTAAATATCCACGTCGTATTCGCTTTCTGGTTCTAACGCCGGCAACGGGTCCGGCGGTCGAGTGTTCCCGTAAGGGCTCCCTCTTACACGTCTTCTTTAAGAGTTTCCCGCGAGGAACGGCAGAGATTACATCTTCAATTGAGTCTGCAGCATGTAGGCATGAAACTTTGCCCAGCCAATGGCGCGTTTTGGCGCGGGTCAATTGTAGCGCGTTTTGACCCCCGGGGGAAACCCGATCCTGCCTGGAAATCACGCATATTCAACTATTTAGGACGGGCGCCGGGCGGGCGGCCGGGCCGCATTTTGTCATATTCGCCACAATCGCAGCCGGCTCCAGGCGGCCCCGGCCCGTCGTCCTTGTGGAACGAGGCGGGGCTATGATAGCCACTCGCCCGGCAAAGGCATTCCCGCCCACCGAGCGAATTCAGACGAAAATCCGGTCTCCGCTCGCCAGCGCTTCAGGAGAGAGTTTCATGACCAACGGCAACGGCGCGCCCCCCGAACAGGCCCCTCCCCAGCTGAACGTGCTGGCGCAGTACACCAAGGACCTGTCGTTCGAAAATCCGAACGCCCCCGCCTCGCTGGCGCCGCAGGCGCAGCAGCCGGCGATCAACATCCAGATCAATGTCGGCGCCAACAATCTCTCCGAAAACGAGTTCGAAGTGACGCTCTCGATCGAGGGCAAGGCCGAGAACGACGGCAAGGTGATGTTCAGCTTCGAGCTCGCCTATGCCGGCGTGTTCCGAATCGTCAATGTCCCGAAGGAAAACCTGCATCCGCTGGTCATGATCGAATGCCCGCGGCTGCTGTTCCCGTTCGCGCGCGAAATCATCGCGACCGCGGTGCGCGACGGCGGCTTCCCGCCCTTGATGCTGGATCCCGTCGATTTCGTCGGGTTGTACCGGCAGAATGTCGAGCGGCAGGCGGCGGCGCAGGTCGCCTCGGGCGTCAAGCCGAGCTAAGCCGGAGCAGGCTTTAGCCCGCAGCTCCCAAAAACTCGTTCCAGATCGGCTTGTCGCCCAGGGTGGTGACAAAGGCGCG
>JAIEPP010000105.1 GCA_019748335.1 Xanthobacteraceae bacterium | reverse complement strand
TCTACCAGGCCCTGCATGAATCAGGCATCGAACCGGACTGGGTCTGCGGCGTTTCGATCGGCGCGATCAATTCGGCGATCATCGCCGGCAATCCGCCGGACCGCCGCCTCGAACGGCTGCAGATCTTCTGGGACCGCATCACCAGCCGCAAGATCTGGCACTACACGCCGGACGGCGACGTCTTCCGCAAGGCACGAAACTTCGCGAGCTCGTTCATGACGACGACGCTGGGCCAGCCCGGCTTCTTCACGCCGCACCAGACCAATCCGTGGCTCAGCGCCACCGGCGCCCGCACCGCCACCAGCTATTACGACACCGAACCGCTGCGTCAGACGCTGCTCGAACTGATCGATTTCGACATGATCAACGAGAAGCGAATCCGCTTCGCGGTCGGCGCGGTCAACGTTCTCTCCGGCAATTTCATCTACTTCGACAATGCCCATGACGAGATCATTCCCGAACACATCATGGCAAGCGGCGCGCTGCCGCCCGCGCTTCCCATGGTGAAGGTCGGCACCGATCATTTCTGGGACGGCGGCATCGTCTCGAACACGCCGCTGCAGCATCTGCTCGACCAGGAAGACAGCCTCAATTCGCTGGTGTTCCAGGTCGACCTGTTCAGCGCACGCGGCGCGCTGCCGCGCGACATCCAGGACGTGATGGCCCGGCACAAGGACATCATGTATTCCTCGCGCACGCGCCACAACACCGACGTCTACCGCAAGACCCACAATCTGAAGGCCCGCCTCTACAAGGCGCTGTCGAAAATTCCCGAAGATCAACTGTCGGACGAAGAACGGCAGATCAAGGCGGGAATCGGCAACCTGCCCGAGATCGCGATCCTGCAACTGATCTACCAGCAGAAGGCCTATGAAGGCGACGCCAAGGATCACGAATTCTCGGGCACCTCGATGCGCGAGCACTGGATGAGCGGCCATGAGGACACCAAGCGCACGCTGAAGCGCCGCGACTGGATCAAGATGCCGGACCAAGGCGCAGGCATCATCATTCACGACGTGCACCGCGAGAACGAGCAGGCGTAGAAGCGAGACATCACAGTCGTCATTGCGAGCGAAGCGAAGCAATCCATCCCTCAGCTTGCTGGATTGCTTCGTCGCTACGCTCCTCGCAATGACGAGTGCGGTTCTACTACGGCCGTATCGCCATATTCGTCGCGCGGCCCGGCGTGCGGATCGGGTCGGCAAGCCGCGCGAACTCGCACAGCAGCGAGCGGGTCTTGCGGGGATCGATCACTTCCTCGACCCAGAACTTTTCGGCCGAACGGAACGGTGAACGCAGCTTGTTGAGGCGGTCCTCGATCTCCTTCAGCTTCGCCACCGGATCATCCGCCGCTTCGATATCGGCGCGATAGGCGGCCTCGATGCCGCCTTCCAGCGGCAGCGAGCCCCAATAGGCCGACGGCCATGCATAGCGCATCGAGTAACGGTCGGCGGGTTGATGCACGACACCGGCAACACCGAAGGCGTTGCGCACGATGATGGTGCACCAGGGCACGGTGCTCTGGTTGACCGCGGCCATCGCACGCACGCCGTGGCGGATGGTGGCCGTCTTCTCGGCCTCCAACCCGATCATAAAACCCGGGCAATCCATCAAATAGACCACCGGCAGATGGAAGGTCTCGGCGAAGTCGACCCAGCGCACCACCTTCTGGCATGCTTCCGCCGTCCACGATCCGCCATAGTGGAAGGGATCGCTGGCCAGCACCAGCACCGCGCGGCCTTCGAGCCGCGCCAGCCCGGTGATGACAGGGCGGCCGAAATTGGTGTTCACTTCGAAGAACGAGCCCTTGTCCACCACAGCCTCGATGATGGGGCGCATCTTGTAGACCTGACGGCGGTTGCGCGGGATCGCCTTCATCAGCGACTCCTCGGCCCGTTCCGGATCGTCGGTGCAGGCCACCGTCGGCGGCAGCTCGTAGACCGAGGACGGCAGGTAGGACAAGAAACGTCTGACGCGTTCGAACGCTTCCTCCTCGGTATCGACGGCATCATCGACGCCGCCGGCGCGGGTCTGGATATCGGCGCCGCCGAGTTCCTGCTTGGTCAGATCCTGGCCAAGCCGCTTCACGACAGGCGGACCGGCGACGAACATCGCCGAACTCCTGGTCATGATGGAATAATGCGTGGCCGCCAGCCGCGCCGCGCCGAGACCTGCGACAGAGCCGAGGCCGAGGCCGATCACCGGCACCTGGGCCATGTTCGCAATCGTGTAGGAATAAGAGCGCGTGCCGCCGACGCCGCCGGGCAGATTGGCCGCCCCCCTGGTTTCGATGGTCTTGACGGAGCCGCCGCCGCCGGAGCCTTCGATCACGCGGATGATCGGCAGCCGGAAATCATGCGCCATCTCCTCGGCCATCAGCGGTTTTGTCGAGATCGACGCGTCGGCGGAGCCGCCGCGCACTGTAAAGTCGTCACCGACCACGACCACGGTGCGTCCGTCGATCCTGCCACGGCCGAACACGCAGTTGGCCGGCGTCAGATTCTTGAGTTCGTTGTTCTCGTCGTATTCGCCGATACCGGCGATCGCGCCGACCTCGTGGAAGCTGTTTTGATCAACGATCTTGTCGATACGCTCGCGAACGGTGAGCCGGCCCTGGTCGTGCTGACGCTTGACCTTGTCAACGCCTCCCATCTCGCGCGCGAACGCTTCGCGCCGGGCGAGGTCGTCGAGTTCCGGCTTCCAGGTCATTCGATTCCTCCGTCTTGATGATTTTGTTCTTATGGGTGGTCACTGGAAGTGGATTCCGCTCCAGCCGATTGCTGAAGACATCT
>JAIEPP010000303.1 GCA_019748335.1 Xanthobacteraceae bacterium | reverse complement strand
GCCCTGATGCTGATCCGCGCCTATCGCATGCGCGGCCATTTCCACGCCAAGCTCGATCCGCTCGGCATCGAGGCGCCGCGCGATCGCGAAGAGCTCGATCCGCGCTCCTACGGATTTGCCGAAGCCGATTTCGACCGCAAGATCTTCCTCGACCACGTGCTCGGCCTCGAATACGGGACTTTGCGCGAAATCGTCGCGATCTGCGAGCGCACCTACTGCCAGACGCTCGGCGTCGAGTTCATGCACATCACCAACGCGGCGCAGAAGGCCTGGATCCAGGAGCGCATCGAGGGTCCGGACAAGGAAATCAGTTTTACCCGCGAAGGCCGCCGCGCGATCCTGAACAAGCTGATCGAAGCCGAAGGCTTTGAAAAGTTCTGCGACATCAAGTTCACGGGCACCAAGCGCTTCGGCCTCGACGGCGGCGAAGCGCTGATCCCGGCGCTGGAGCAGATCATCAAGCGTGGCGGCAATCTCGGCGTCAAGGAAATCGTCGTCGGCATGCCGCATCGCGGTCGCCTCAACGTGCTGACCCAGGTGATGGGCAAGCCGCATCGCGCACTGTTCCATGAATTCAAGGGCGGCTCCGCCAATCCCGACGCGGTCGAAGGCTCCGGCGACGTCAAATATCATCTCGGCGCCTCGTCGGACCGCGAGTTCGACAACAACAAGATCCATCTGTCGCTGACCGCCAATCCGTCGCATCTGGAAATCGTCGATCCCGTCGTGCTCGGCAAGGTGCGCGCCAAGCAGGACCAGCATGGCGATCCGCCAGACCAGCGCATTTCGGTGCTGCCGCTGCTGATGCATGGCGACGCGGCGTTTGCGGGCCAGGGCGTGGTGGCGGAATGCTTCGGCCTGTCGGACCTGAAGGGCTACCGCACCGGCGGTTCGCTGCACTTCATCGTCAACAACCAGATCGGCTTCACCACCTACCCGCGCTACTCGCGTTCCTCGCCGTATCCGTCCGACGTCGCCAAGATGATCGATGCGCCGATCTTCCATGTGAACGGCGACGATCCGGAAGCCGTGGTGTTCGCGGCCAAGGTCGCGATCGAGTTCCGGCAAAAATTCCACAAGCCTGTCGTCATCGACATGTTCTGCTACCGCCGCCACGGTCATAACGAAGGCGACGAGCCGATGTTCACCCAGCCGGTGATGTACAAGAAGATCGGCTCGCATCCCGGCACCGTCGAGATCTATTCCAAGCGGCTGATCGCCGACGGCGTCATGACCGAAGGCGAAGTCGAAAAGGCCAAGGCCGACTGGCGCGCCCGGCTCGATGCCGAGCTGGAAGCCGGCTCAGGCTACAAGCCGAACAAGGCCGACTGGCTCGACGGCAAATGGGCCGGCTTCAAGTCCGCCGACCAGGAAGAGGACGCCCGGCGCGGCGTCACCGGCGTCGACGTCAATGTGCTCAAGGACATCGGCCGCAAGATCACCAAGGTGCCGGACGGTTTCCGCGTTCACCGCACCATCCAGCGTTTCCTGGAGAACCGCGCCAAGGCAATCGACAACGGCGTCGGCATCGACTGGGCGACCGGCGAGGCGCTGGCGTTCTGCACACTGATGCAGGAAGGCCATCACGTCCGCCTGTCCGGCCAGGACTCCGAGCGCGGCACCTTCTCGCAGCGTCACTCGGTGCTGATCGACCAGGAAGACGAGAGCCGCTACACCCCGTTCAACCATCTCGGCAACGACCAGGGCCATTACGAGGTCATCAACTCGCTGCTGTCGGAAGAGGCGGTGCTGGGCTTCGAGTACGGCTATTCGCTGGCCGAGCCGAATGCGCTGACGATGTGGGAAGCGCAGTTCGGCGACTTCGCCAATGGCGCCCAGGTGCTGTTCGACCAGTTCATCTCGTCGGGTGAGCGCAAGTGGTTGCGCATGTCCGGGCTCGTCTGCCTGCTGCCGCATGGCTATGAAGGGCAGGGGCCGGAGCATTCCTCGGCGCGGCTCGAGCGTTTCCTGCAGATGTGCGCCGAAGACAACATGCAGGTGGTGTATCCGACCACACCGGCGAATTACTTCCACGCGCTGCGGCGCCAGCTGCACCGCGAAATCCGCAAACCCCTGATCGTGATGACGCCGAAGTCGCTGCTGCGGCACAAGCGTGCGGTATCGCGGCTCGACGAGCTCGGCGCCACCGCCACGTTCCACCGCATCCTGTACGATGACGCGCAGATGCTGCCGGACGAGAAGATCAAGCTGGTGCCGGACGACAAGATCAAGCGCGTCGTGCTGTGCTCGGGCAAGGTCTATTACGACATCTACGAGGAGCGCGAGAAGCGCGGCATCGATGACGTCTACATCATGCGGGTCGAGCAGCTTTATCCGGTGCCGTTGAAGGCGCTGGTGCAGGAACTCGGCCGCTTCAAGGGTGCCGAAGTGGTCTGGTGCCAGGAAGAGCCGCGCAACATGGGCGCGTGGCACTTCATCGAGCCCTATCTCGAATGGGTGCTGAACCAGATCAATGCGCCGAACAAGCGTCCGCGTTACGCTGGCCGTGCGGCGTCGGCGGCGACCGCCACCGGTTTGATGTCGAAGCATCTGGCGCAGCTCAAGGCGCTGCTGGATGAGGCGCTGAACTAGGATTTTTTCAATTCGTCATGCCCGAGATCTACCTTGGACATGACGGCTTGCTTTGTGAAAACTGATTGAAGGCGTGGATGGCGCGGACAGGTCCGGCCATGACGCGAAGAGGAAAAAGCCCATGACTGAAATTCGTGTTCCGACGCTCGGCGAGTCCGTGACGGAAGCCACCATCGGCCGCTGGTTCAAGAAGGCC
>JAIEPP010000206.1 GCA_019748335.1 Xanthobacteraceae bacterium | reverse complement strand
TCGGTCTTGTGCAGAATGTCCGGCGAGACGATCTTCATCACCACCGGGAAGCCCATGTCACCAGCCAGCTTGGCGGCCTCAGTGGCGGACTTCGCGACACCCTCTTTGGGAACCGGGATTCCGTAGGCGTCGCAGACCAGTTTGCCCTCGGGCGCCGTCAGGCTGGTGCGCTTGTCCGCTTTGACCGCATCGAGGACTTTGCGGACGGCTTCTTTGGAATTCGACATTGGCTTCCTCCTGGGGACGTCTATTTTATGGCATTTGGTATGCCAGCGGATCGATTGTCAAGCCGCATGATCTTGTGGAAACGCCGAAAACAAGGGCACCTTGACATTCTGGCATTTGGTATGCCAAAAATCTAACGGTAATCTTCTGCTACAAGACGTCTCCCATTGAATGGAGACGAATCGTGCCCGCACGCAAACAACCCAAGGCGCCGCCTGTTATGGCTGAGGCAGATATCGCGATCGTTCGGATTGCGCCTGAGACGAGCTTCAAGAACAAGGCCTACGAGGCCTTGAAGGAAGCCATTCTCAAGATGGATATCTATGCGACGCCCGAGCAGGTGATGCTCGACGAGCGCGCTTTGTCCGAACGCCTTGGCGTCAGCCGCACGCCGATCCGCGAAGCCATCGCGATGCTGGAGCAGGACGGCTTCGTCAAAACCGTGCCGCGCCGCGGCATTGTCGTGGTCCGCCGCACCAAGACCGAGATCGTCGACATGATCCGCGCCTGGGCAGCGCTCGAGAGCATGGCCGCGCGCCTGATCACGACCACCGCGCGCAAGAAAGACATCACGGCGCTGCGCGATTTCTTCAAGGACTTCGGCAAGGACCGCCTGCCGCAGGATCACGTCGAAGAATATTCCAAGGCCAATATCGCCTTCCATCAGGCGCTGATCTCGCTGTCGGAATCGCCGGTTCTGGTCGACATGACCAACGACATCCTGCTGCATGTGCGCGGCTACCGGCAATTGACCATCGGGCGGACGGATCGCACCGCGACCTCCCTGCCCGAGCACATGGGCATGATCGAGGCGCTGGAAGCGCGCGACACCGAGCTCGCCGAGAAGCGCGCCCGCGATCACACGCTGGGCCTTGCCGCCTATGTCGAGGCGCACGGCCAGGAACTCTTCACTTAGAGATAAGAGCTTTTCACTTAGAGAATAAACTTCGCATCAGAAGACGAGCAAATTCGTCCGAACCGGAACGATCAGGGAGAGATACCGATGCTGAATACTGCTGCCAAGACCGAAGCACCGGGCTCCGAGCAAGAGCTTACGGACGGTTTTCACCTTGTCATCGACGCGCTCAAGCTGAACGGCATCAACACCATCTATGGCGTGCCGGGTATTCCGATCACCGATCTCGGACGCATGATGCAGGGCGCCGGCATTCGCGTGCTGTCGTTCCGCCACGAACAGAACGCGGGCTATGCGGCATCGATCGCCGGCTATCTGACCAAGAAGCCCGGCGTCTGCCTCACGGTCTCCGCGCCCGGCTTCCTCAACGGTCTGACCGCGCTGGCGCACGCCACCACCAACTGTTTTCCGATGATCCTGATCTCGGGCTCGTCGGAGCGTGAAATCGTCGACCTGCAGCAGGGCGACTATGAAGAGATGGATCAGCTCGCGATCGCCAAGCCGCTCTGCAAGGCGGCGTTCCGGGTGCTGCATGCCGCCGACATCGGCATCGGTCTGGCGCGTGCGATCCGCGCCGCGGTGTCGGGCCGTCCGGGCGGCGTCTATCTCGATTTGCCGGCAAAGCTGTTCGGCCAGGTGATGAATGCCGAAGCCGGCGCCAGGTCGCTGGTCAAGGTGATCGACGCGGCACCGGCGCAGATCCCTGCCCCGTCAGCGGTCAAGCGCGCGCTCGACGTGCTCAAGAGTGCAAAACGTCCGCTCATCATTCTCGGCAAGGGCGCGGCTTACGCGCAGGCCGATGACGATATCCGCAGATTTGTCGAGAAGAGCGGCGTGCCGTTCCTGCAGATGAGCATGGCCAAGGGCCTGCTGCCGGACACCCATGCGCAGTCGGCCGGCGCCGCGCGCTCGACCGTATTGAAGGATGCCGACGTCGTCATGCTGATCGGCGCCCGCCTCAACTGGCTGCTGTCGCACGGCAAGGGCAAGAGCTGGGGCGATGCCCCGAAGAAATTCATCCAGATCGACATCGAGCCAAAGGAAATGGATTCCAACGTCGAGATCGTGGCCCCCGTGGTCGGCGATATCGGCTCCTGCGTCTCCGCATTCCTCGAAGCCATGGGCGCCAACTGGTCGGCCGCACCGGCCGACTGGCTCGCCACTGTCGCCAAGAAGCGTGACGACAACGTCGCCAAGATGGCGCCGAAGCTGATGAGCAACGCCTCGCCGATGGACTATCACGGCGCGCTCGGGGCGCTGCGCACCATCATCAAGGAACGTCCCGACGCCATCCTCGTCAACGAAGGCGCCAACACGCTCGACCTCGCCCGCGGCGTCATCGACATGTACAAGCCGCGCAAGCGGCTCGACGTCGGCACCTGGGGCGTGATGGGCATCGGCATGGGCTACGCCATTGCGGCGGCGATCGAAACCGGCAAGCCGGTGCTGTGCATCGAAGGCGACAGCGCCTTTGGTTTCTCCGGCATGGAAGTCGAGACCATCTGCCGCTACAAGCTGCCGATCTGCATCGTCATCTTCAACAATGACGGCATCTATCGCGGTACCGACGTCAACTCGGCCAATTCCGATCCGGCGACCACCGTGTTCGTCAAGGGCTCGCGCTACGACAAGATGATGGAAGCCT
>JAIEPP010000245.1 GCA_019748335.1 Xanthobacteraceae bacterium | reverse complement strand
CACCTTCGAGCTGTTTCGGCATTTAACGTTTCCGCCCACTCACGACCGTCATGCCCGGCCTTGTGCCGGGCATCCATGTCTTGTCTGCTCGTTATTAGTCAGACGTAGATGGCCGGGACAAGCCCGGCCATGACGGCAGGGGGCCTCTCGCAGACTGTTGGGTGGACCGTCCCTTGCATGCTACAGAGGCAGAAGCCCTGAACCCGAAGACCCAACCCATGCCCATCGTCAACCGCGTCGCCGACCTGCAACCCGACATCCAGGCGTGGCGCCGCGATATCCACGAACATCCTGAATTGCTCTATGACGTGCACCGCACTGCGGCATTGGTGGCGGACCGTTTGCGGGAATTCGGTTGCGACGAGGTGATCACCGGTCTCGGTCGCACCGGCGTGGTCGGTCGCATCAAGGGCAGCAGGCCGGCCGGCAAGGGTGACATCAAGGTGATCGGGCTGCGGGCCGACATGGACGCGCTGCCGATCCATGAGGAAACCAATCTGCCCTACGCCTCGAAGACATCAGGCAAGATGCACGCCTGCGGTCATGACGGCCACACCGCGATGCTGCTCGGCGCGGCCCGCTATCTCACTGAGACCCGGAACTTTGCCGGCGATGCGGTCGTGATCTTCCAGCCGGCCGAAGAGGGCGGCGCGGGGGCTGTTGCGATGCTCAAGGACGGTCTGATGGAGCGCTTCGGCATCGAGCAGGTCTACGGCATGCATAACGGTCCGGGCATTCCGGTCGGTGCGTTTGCAATCCGGCCCGGTCCGATCATGGCCGGAGGCGATGCCGTCGGCATCACGATCAAGGGGCGCGGTGGGCACGCCGCGCGTCCGCACAAATGCATCGATTCCGTTCTGGTCGGTGCGCAATTGATCGCAGCGCTGCAGTCGATCGTGTCGCGCAGCGTCGATCCGCTGGAATCCGCCGTGATTTCGATTTGCGAATTTCACGCCGGCCATGCCCGCAACGTGATCCCGCAAACCGCCGAGCTGAAAGGCACCGTCCGTACCCTGAACCAAAGCGTGCGGGAACTGGTGGAAAGGCGGGTACGCGAGGTCGTCGCCGGCGTGGCGCAGATGACTGGCGCCGAGATCAATCTGGCGTACGAGCGCGGCTATCCGGTGACGGTCAACCATGCCCTGCAGACGGATGTCGCGACGCGGGCGGCACAAGAAATTGCCGGCGACGCCAATGTGCACGAGATGCCGCCCTTGATGGCGGGTGAGGATTTCGCCTTCATGCTGGAGCAGCGGCCGGGGGCGCTGATCTTCTGCGGCAACGGCGACAGCGCGGGCCTGCATCACCCCGCCTACAATTTCAACGACGAGGCGATCGTGTTCGGCACCTCCTACTGGATCAAGCTGGTCGAGAACACGCTGGCCGCATGAGGCCATTCGCCGGCAAATAGGGGCCGGTGAGCCCGGCGGTGGCGGCAGGGCTGGGCCGCCCGGGAGCTGTTGGGTGGTTCGCCCCTTGCATGCTAGACAGCTCAAAGTGTTCCAACCCGAGGCTGAAAACCCCATGCCCATCGTCAACCGCGTCGCCGATCTGCAACCCGATATTCAGGCCTGGCGCCGCGAGATCCATGAAAATCCCGAATTGATGTATGAAGTGCACCGCACCGCAGCATTCGTCGCGGATCGGTTGCGGGAGTTCGGCTGCGACGAGGTCGCCACCGGGCTCGGCAAGACCGGCGTCGTCGGCGTCATCAAGGGCAAGCGGCCCGCCGGCAAGGGCGACATCAGGGTGATCGGGCTGCGCGCCGACATGGACGCACTGCCGATCGAGGAAGAAACCAACCTGCCTTATGCGTCGAAGACGCCGGGCCTGATGCACGCCTGCGGCCATGACGGCCACACCGCGATGCTCTTGGGCGCCGCCCGTTACCTCGCCGAGACCCGGAATTTCGCCGGCGACGCTGTCGTGATCTTCCAGCCGGCCGAAGAGGGCGGCGCAGGCGCCGACGCCATGATCAAGGACGGGCTCATGGAGCGTTTCGGCATCGAGCAGGTCTACGGCATGCATAACGGTCCCGGACTTCCCGTCGGCTCCTTCGCCATTCGTTCCGGTCCGATCATGGCGGCGACCGCCTCGATCGACATCAAGATCGAAGGGCTCGGCGGCCACGCCGCGCGTCCGCACAAATGCATCGACTCGGTGCTGGTCGGATCGCAGCTGATCATGGCGCTGCAGTCGATCGTGTCACGCTCGCTTGATCCGCTCGAGTCGGCCGTGATCTCGATTTGCGAATTCCACGCCGGCAACGCCCGCAACGTGATCCCGCAGACCGCCGAATTGCATGGCACCGTCCGCACACTGACCCCGGAAACCCGCGACCTGATCGAGAAGCGCGTGCATGAAGTGGTCGCGGGCGTGGCCCAGCTTACCGGCGCCAAGATCGACCTGGTCTATGAACACGGTTACCCCGTGACCAAAAATCACCCGTCGCAAACCGAGTTCGCGACCCGGGTGGCCAAGGAAATCGCCGGCGAGGCCAATGTTCACGAGTCGCCGCCGATGATGGGTGCGGAAGATTTCGCCTTCATGCTCGAAGCGCGCCCCGGCGCCTTCATCTTCTGCGGCAATGGCGACAGCGCTGGCCTGCATCACCCCGCCTATAACTTCAACGACGAGGCGATCGTCCACGGCACCTCGTACTGGATCAAGCTGGTCGAGAACGCGCTGGCGGCGTGAGGCTTCTTCTCCCTCGCCCCGCTTGCGGGGAGAGCGACTGTCTTTGTGGTCAAGCGTTTTTTGGCTGCCATGGGGCTCGGTCTCGCA
>JAIEPP010000482.1 GCA_019748335.1 Xanthobacteraceae bacterium | reverse complement strand
AGGAAGCCGCAGGTGCCCTTGATGGTGTGAACCAGCCGGAAAATGTTATCCAGAATCTTCGCGTCGGTCGGATCCTGCTCGAACCGGACCAATTGATTATCGACCGTATCCAGGCTCTCGCTGGTTTCGGTCAGGAATTCCCTCAACAAATCATCCATGAAACTGGCCTTCGTACGCATCGGCACGCGACATCGACGTGCCCCCCGACGGAACTTGGCCAGCTTCCATGCAAAGCGTTTAATATTGGTTGAGCAAATGGAAAAGAACGGGATCAACAAAGAGATAAGACCGCGGCAAAGAATCCCGCGGTCTTATCTCAACCTTTGATTAACCTGTCCGGTGCCGGCGCGGCCTCAAGCCGCGGTCACGACGATCTTTTCGCCGTCGGGCACCAGCGTCACGCTCAGCCCGCAGGCCTGCGCCAACAGCCGCGTATAATAAGGCTGCACCGCATGCGCATCGACGGACGCGGTCGAACTCACGCTCAGGAGGTCGGCGATGTTCTGCGGCACGCGGGCATTGAGACCGGCGGAGGTGACGCGAAAGCTCATGGTCTCGCCGTCGCCGATCGGATCGATCGTCAGCGTACCGCCGCGCGGGATAGTCTGCTGCGCGATGATCAGCATGTTCAACAGCAGCTTGACGCGGTTCTTCGGCAGCAGCAGCCGCGGCAAGTTCCAGGCGATGGTGACCTTGCCGTCCTCGATCTGGCCCCGCGCCATGTTCTGGGCATCGCCGAGATCGATCTGGGCACCCGCCGATCCCGCAGCGCCAAACGCCAGCCGGCAGAACTGCAGCCGCGCCGACGCGGTCTTGGCGCTCTTGCGGATCAGATCGAGCGCGAAATCGCGATCCTCGGGCTTCGGATTGTCGTCGAGAACCTCAAGCCCATTGACGATGGCGCCAACTGGACTGATGAGATCGTGACAGACTCGCGAACACAACAACGCCGCAAGTTCGAGAGCATCGGGAGCCGGACCGGGAGACGAAGTGCCAGACATCATATGTTCCTGGAAAACCGCGCGAATAGCGGACAGTTACGAATCACGCATGCTTGCTGGCTTGATACACTGCGCGGCCGCATGCTGCCAGCGGCGGTATTCGCACAAGCCCGTCGCGGCAATGGTAAGGCAGCGCGAACAGCAAATGGGCCCCGCTCATGAATGAGGCAAGTCCACCCGTCATCGACAGCGAGGCCGCAGCCAGACTGCTCGAACCGCTGACCGACCTGGTGGTGGCGGCCGGCAACGCCATCCTCGCCGTCAACCGTTCCGCCATGAAGGTCGACGGCAAGGCCGACGGATCTCCGGTAACCGAGGCCGATCTCGCCGCCGACCGCGTCATCGCCGAAGGGCTGGCGCGGCTGGCGCCCCACATCCCCTCGTTGTCGGAAGAGCGCGCCCGAGAGGCCCGGCTGCCCTATCTAGACAGCTTCTTCCTGATCGACCCGCTCGACGGCACCAAGGAGTTCGTCGCCGGCCGCGACGAATTCACCGTCAATCTGGCGCTGGTGACCCACGGAACGCCGCTGCTCGGTATCGTCGCGGCGCCTGCGCTCGGGCTGATCTGGCGCGGCATTGTCGGCCGCGGCGCCGAACGGCTGACGCTTGGCGACGGCGCGCCACGGGTGGAACCGATTCGCACCCGCTCCTGCCCGCCACCGGGCGCGCCGTGGACGGTCGCTGTCAGCCGCTCGCATGGCGATGCCAGGACGGAAGGCTTTATTGCCGGACGGCCGGGCGCCGTGCGGTCCGAGCTTGGTTCGGCGGTCAAGTTCGGCCGGGTGGCCGAGGGAATGGTCGACATCTATCCCCGGCTGTCGCCGACCTGCGAGTGGGACGTCGGGGCCGGCCATGCCGTCGTCACCGCCGCCGGCGGCAGGATCACGGATTCAAAGGGCGCCGCCCTGCAATTCGGCGCTGGACGTGAGGATTTTATCATTCCGGAGTTCATCGCCTGGGGCGATCCCAAGGCGGCGGGTGAAGGAAATCCGTAACCGGCTACTGCGCCAGCCCCTGTTCCAGCCCCGGCCAGCGCGCGGTCGCGTCCTTCAGGAAGCGCGCGGGGTTGGCGGCGAAGGCATCGCGGCTGTCCTCGCGGCCGAACAAATAGAGCCGCCGGTCGACGACCAGCCAGAACCGCGGGTTGCCGGCATAGGTCACCCCTCGCCCCAGATCGACCGGATCGTAGCCGCCGAACCGGGGCGCGTAGACCTCGGGATGGGAGACAAAGGAGGCCCGGTTGCCCTCGTTGCGGAAGCGCCAGACCGCGCCGGCCTCGGAGGCCTCGAAGTCGGGCAGTCCCTGGGCGGCCAGCTGGTCGGTGAAATAGGCCACGGGATCGAAACCCTCGATCGCCAAACCCGAATAGCGGTTCACCACCACCCGTTCGGTGGTCTGGGCATGGGCGGCTAAATCAGCTGTAAACGTCACCAAAAGCCCCGCCAGCAGGCCAAAAATGGCCATTCCGGGGCGCCCACCGTATCTTTCCTGCCGTTGTGCCGTCATAGTTGGTGCCGATAACAAACGAGTCGAGGGGACACTGGGCGCAACCTAGAGCCGTGCATGTTGGCGTCAGGTTAAGGAACGGCGACCAGAATTTCGATACCAGGGGTTCTTTGATGATTTTTGCTTCACGCCTTGCCGCGGTGACGCTTGCCGCGCTGATGTGCTGGACTTTGCCGGCCTCGGCACAGCAGGTGCAAGTGCAGCCGCTGCCCCCGCAGCAGGCGCAACCGCTGCCGCCGCCGCAGGCACAGCCCTATCAGCCGG
>JAIEPP010000655.1 GCA_019748335.1 Xanthobacteraceae bacterium | reverse complement strand
ATGCCGCTTCATCTCCGGCCGCGCCTTCAGCACCGCGCCCTGCCTGGCGATGATCTTCACGATCCGCTCCGGCGCGAACTTGATGTCGACGAACGCCGGCGCGGTGTTGGCGACCTCGTGGTATTCCGCGATCTTGCCGTCGCGCAGCGTCATGATCGCAACCCCCTCGAACATGGCGCGTGCGCCCTCGGCTTCCGGCAGCGTCGAGCGATAGCTGAACGTGTAGCGCGCATAGAGCGTGTGGCCGTCGCTGACCGGCGCATGCATGTCCCAGCGGAAATCGGTCGCGGTGCGGTAGAACCAGTCCTCGATCAACTCGGCGATCTTGGCGCGGCCGGCGAAGGCGCCGTAGAAGACGTCGTGATAGATGCCATCTTCCGTAAACAATTCCGCGAACGCCTTGCCGTTGCGCTGCTCGACGGCATCACAGAAGGCGCGGAGCATGGTGGCGGTGTTCATGGTGTCGTTCTCCTTGTGCTCGCGGCCCATCCTTCGAGGCTCGCTACGCTCGCACCTCAGGATGACGACTTTATTTGTTGCCGTCACCCCCGCGCAACGGCTCCGCCGTTGTCGGTGGAGGTGCGCGCCCTTGCGCGCCTCGAAGGGTGCATGTTCACCCGATCTCCGCCACCGCCGCGAGAATCCGCGCGATGTCCTGCGGGCGCGACAGGCGATGGTCGCCGTCCTGGATCATGGTCATGACCACATCCTCCGCCGGCAGCCGGTGCGCCAGCGCGAAGGCGTGCTGCCACGGCACGTCGGGGTCCTGCGCGCCCTGCAGGATCCGGACCGGGCAGCCGACGTCGATGGCGCTGCCGAGCAGAAGATGGTTGCGGCCCTCCTCGATCAGCGCGCGCGTGATCGGATACGGCGTGCCGTCGCCATACTCCGACGGCCGCATCCACAGGCCCTTGGTCGTGATCTCCTCGCGGATCTCGTCCGAAAATCCGTTCCACATCAGCTGCTCGGTAAAGTCGGGCGCCGGCGCGATCAGCACCAGGCCGGCCAGCGAGGCGCGGGCTTCACGTTTGGCGAGGGCGCGCGCCAGCAGCAGCGCCATCCAGCCACCCATCGACGAGCCGATCACCACCTGAGGCCCCCGGCAGAACTGCTCGAACACCGCCAGGCTCTCTTCCAGCCAGCGCCCGATGGTGCCGTCGATGAAGGCGCCGCCGGATTCACCATGGCCGGAATAATCGAACCGGATGCAGGCCCGGCCGTGCGCGGCCGCCCATTCGTCCAAAGCGAGCGCCTTGGTGCCCCTCATGTCGGAATTGAAGCCGCCGAGCCAGATCAGCCCGGGCCCCGGTGAGCTGCCGGCACGGGCGCGCACCGCGATCCGGCGGCGACCAGCACCCTCCCCGACCTCGATAAAGGCCGGTTCCAGATCGATTGGTGCTGAATTGGTCATGGTTTAGCTGCCCTTGCGTGCCGCTTTGTCCGCGAGCCGGCTTTATCGGTCAACCGGCGGTCATATCAGACGGTCCTTGCGGATCGTAAAGCCGCGCTATATTTGCCGGGCGTGACCGAAATGCCTCGCATTTGACGGTTTTCAGGCGCAGACAGCGAGTTCGCTTGCTCAGCGCCGCGTATTGCTTCAAAATATAGCCTTCCTTCAACAACTTTGGAGAGTTACCCATTCGCCGTCCCAACAGAGCCCCGCCCACCGCATCCAAAGATGGGCCGCGCACCAATGATGAAATCCGCAACGCACAGATCCAGCTGATCGATCAGACCGGCCTCAACCACGGCACGGTCGAGACGGTGCTCGCTGTCAAGATGGCCCTCGAGGCCGGCATGGACCTCGTCGAGATTTCGCCGAATAATAATCCTCCCGTTTGCAAGATCATGGACTACGGGAAGTTCAAGTATTCCGCGCAGAAAAAAGCCGCCGAAGCCCGCAAGAAGCAGAAGGTCGTCGAGATCAAGGAGATCAAGCTGCGGCCGATGATCGACGATCACGATTACGACGTGAAGATGCGCGCGATGCAGCGGTTCTTCGAGGAAGGCGACAAGGTCAAGATCACCTTGCGCTACCGTGGCCGCGAAATGGCGCATCAGGAAATCGGCACCAAGCTGCTGGACAAGGTCAAGGCCGACGTCGCCGAATACGCCAAGGTCGAGCAGGATGCGCGTTTTGAAGGCCGTCAGGTCGTGATGGTGCTGGCGCCGCGCTGATTCGATTTTGAAAGAATGCCATCGACCGGCCCGTCAGATCATCTGGCGGGCCGTTTTCGTTGCGCAGGCTGGTAGCCCGGACAAAAATTGCGAAAACAACCCCATGCAAAGTAGAAAAAGTGGACCCCAACCGCGGCCCCGCTCTAGCTTCGCGTCGCCTGCCAGGTGCCGCTGCAGCGGTCGCCGGTGATGATACCGCTCCACGAGCCCGCGCCGCTGTTGCCGACGAGCCGGCCGCCACCGCTGGCCTGGGACGCACCAACCGAGACATGGACGGCAACGCGCCCGGCGCCATTGACCGAGCCCGAGACCCGGCCGCCGCCGGCCGACGAAACTCGGCGACCGCTGACGGTGAAGGGGACGCTGTAGCCGGAGCTGCAATTGCCGCGCGTGGTGGCGAACACGGTGGTCCAGGTGCCGTTATAGGCTCCGGCCCGCGCCGTCGCGCTGGCGCTGCCAGGTGCCGCCGCTGTGGCCAGAATGGCCAGAACGGGAAACCAGCGCAGGGAGGGGAAACCAGCGAATCGGGCCATCGACTGATCAGAATGGGTCATTTTCGTCCTGTTCCAGGTGACTGTTCCAAGC
>JAIEPP010000166.1 GCA_019748335.1 Xanthobacteraceae bacterium | reverse complement strand
AAAACCTATCAGGCGCATGACTCGCTGATAGTTGCGATCGGCGACAAGTCGCGGCTCGACCACGTCCGTCTGGTCGAAGACAGCCGTGACGCCTTCAACATTTGCTCCGCCGTGGTGACGCTGGGCGCGCATGCGCACTTCAACACCTTCGGCATGGTCTCGGGCGCCGGGGTCAGCCGCTACCAGGCCACCATCGCCTTTGCCGGCGAGGGTTCCCGGGTCGAGACCAACGGCGTCAACCTGCTCAACGGCAAACAGCACGCCGACACCACGCTGTTCATGGACCATGCGGTGCCGAACGGCGCCAGCCGCGAGGTCTTCCGTGCCGTCGTCGATGACAGCGGCCATTCGGTATTCCAGGGCCGTATCATCGTGCGTCCCCATGCGCAGAAGACCGACGCCAAGATGATGACGCGGGCGCTGCTGCTGTCTGACGATGCCGAGGCCGACAACAAGCCGGAACTCGAAATCTTCGCCGACGACGTCACCTGCGGCCACGGCGCCACCACCGGCGCGCTCGACGAGAGCCTGCTGTTCTATCTGCGCGCCCGCGGGCTTTCCGAGAAGGAAGCCCAGTCGCTGCTGATCCAGGCGTTTGTCGGCGAGGCGATTGAATCCATCGTCAACGACGATCTGCGCGAACTCGCGATCACGGCCGCGCAGCGCTGGCTGGAGGCGAGGGCATGACCCAGCATCGGGCGGTCAGAAACGGCATCTATGACGTGGCGCAGGTGCGGGAGGATTTCCCGGCGCTGGCGCTGAAAGTCTATGGCAAGCCGCTGGTCTATCTCGACAACGCCGCCTCCGCGCAGAAGCCGAAGCCGGTGCTCGACCGCATGATGCAGGCCTACACCAGCGAATACGCCAACGTGCATCGCGGCCTGCATTACCTCGCCAACATCGCGACCGAGGGTTACGAGGGCGGCCGCGAACGGGTGGCGAAATTCCTCAATGCCGGGCGCAGCGAGGAGATCATTTTCACCCGCAGCGCGACCGAGGCGATCAACCTGGTGGCGTCGTCCTGGGGCGAGCCGAATATCGGCGAGGGCGACGAGATCGTCATTTCGATCATGGAGCACCACTCCAACATCGTGCCGTGGCACTTCCTCAGGGAACGTCATGGCGCCGTGATCAAGTGGGCGCCGGTCGATGACGAAGGCAATTTCCTGATCGACGAATTCGAGAAGCTGCTGACGCCGCGGACCAAGCTGGTCGCGATCACCCAGATGTCCAACATGCTCGGCACCATCGTGCCGGTAAAGGACGTGGTCCGGATCGCGCATGCGCGCGGCATTCCGGTGCTGGTCGACGGCAGCCAGGCCGCCGTGCATCTGGCGATCGACGTGCAAGACATCGATTGCGACTTCTACGTCTTTACCGGCCACAAGCTCTATGGCCCGACCGGCATCGGCGTGCTCTACGCCAAATACGACCACCTGGTCGCGATGCGGCCCTATAACGGCGGCGGCGAGATGATCCGCGAGGTGACGAAGGATTTCGTCACCTATGGCGATCCCCCGCACAAGTTCGAGGCCGGTACGCCCGCGATCGTTCAGTCGATCGGATTGGGTGCGGCGATCGATTACGTCAATTCGATCGGCAAGGAACGGATCGCGGCGCACGAGCACGATCTGACGCAATACGCCCATGAGCGCCTGCGCGAGATCAATTCGCTGCGCCTGATCGGCACCGCGCGCGACAAGGGCGGCGTGGTGTCGTTCGAGATGAAGGGCGCCCACGCCCACGACGTCGCCACCGTGATCGACCGCCAGGGCATCGCGGTGCGCGCCGGCACCCATTGCGTGATGCCGCTTTTAGAGCGGTTCAACGTCACGGCCACCTGCCGGGCGTCGTTTGCGATGTATAATACCCGTGAAGAAGTCGACCATCTGGCACAGGCGCTGATCAAGGCGCGGGAATTGTTCTCATGAGTGACACAGCCGAAGTCAAAGCAGCGAATATGGAAACCGTCTCGGCGTTGCCGCCGGAGGAGACCGAACGTCTCGGCACCGAGATCGTCGCCGCGCTGAAGACGGTGTTCGACCCCGAAATCCCGGCCGACATCTACGAGCTCGGCCTGATCTACAAGGTCGACCTCAAGGACGACCGCGGCGTCGACGTCTTGATGACGCTGACCACGCCGAACTGCCCGGCAGCCGGCGAACTGCCGACCATGGTGGAGAACGCGGTCGCCAGCGTTCCCGGGGTCGGCGTCGTCAATGTCAATCTGGTGTGGGACCCGGCCTGGACGCCGGACCGGATGTCCGACGAGGCCCGCCTCGTCCTCAATATGTGGTGACGAAGCGTTTTCGAGCGAAGTGGGTACCGGTTCGCGTGAAGAAAACGCGTCAAGAGAAGCGTAGAGAGCTTAACCGAACTACGGGAAGATGCACTGGCATTGAATTGCCGCTGGGAATGATCACATGACTGCCATGACACCCGCTTCACCCACGCCATCCGCCAAGCCGAAGCCGCGCCCGCGCCCGCAGGTCATGCGGCTGACCGAAGCTGCCGCGCAGCGCATCACGGAACTGACCCAGCGCGCCGATTCCGAGATCGTCGGCCTGCGCGTCGGCATCAAGAACGGCGGCTGCGCCGGACAGTCCTACACCGTCGAATACGCCCATGACGTCAAGCCCACCGACGAGGTGGTCGAGGACAAGGGCGTCAAGATCCTGGTCGATCCCAAGGCGGTGTTGTTCCTGCTCGGCACCGAGATGGACTACAAGGCCGACAAGATGCAGGCCCAGTTC
>JAIEPP010000610.1 GCA_019748335.1 Xanthobacteraceae bacterium | reverse complement strand
CGCCGATCAGCTGGACGTCGAAATGGCGCTGGCCGAGGGTACGCTTGGCGGCCTCGCGCACGGTGGCGAAGGCCGGCACCAGGAGGTCGTCGAGCGTCTTGCCGGCGGCGAGCTGCTGGCGGAACTCGGCGGTGCGGGCCTTCAGCGCGTCGTCCGAGAGTGCTGCGACCTCCGGCTCCAGCGCGTTGATGGCGTTGACGCGGGACTGATATCCCTTCACCCGCCGGTCGTTGGCGGAGCCGAAAAACTTGCGGGCGAGCGCGCCGATCATGCCAATTCCTGCCTTTGCCGTTGCTTGCGTTGCGCCGTGACGTGGTCCACCAGGTTGCCTATCAACTCACCGTGACGCATCGCGGCAGACTCCCCATCGAGGGGGTCATCCGCCTAATGAGTGGGAATCGGGCAACCCAAGGTTCAACGGCAAAAACCACAGCAAAATAAGCTTAATACCGTTGATAGGTTCCGGCAGAGATATGGCCGGGCCGGGGGGTTGTCAACGTTCCCCCATATGTCAAGTAATTCATCATTTTGACAGACTTTTCGCGTTGCCAAGCCCCTGTGATTGGGCGAGTGTCCCGCCGCCTTTGGCGTTCCCCTTCTTCAAGACAAGGATTTTGCATGACCTTCCCGTTCCCGGAAACGAAAACCGGCCTGCGCTTCGGCTTGGCCTCTCTGGCCGTGACCGGCTGCCTGGCCGCGCTTTTGGCCGCCGGCCCGGTCCGAGCCGAGGACAATCCGGTGCTCGCCAAGGTCAACGGCGTCGAGATCCGGCAGAGCGACGTGGCGCTGGCCGAGGAAGAACTCGGGCCGAGCCTCGCGCAGATGGACCCAGCCACCAAGAAGGACAACGTGCTGTCCTTCCTGATCGATCTGCGGATCGTCGCCAAGGCGGCCGAGGACAAGAAGGTCGAGAATTCCGAGGACTTCAAGAAGCGGATGGCGTTCACGCGCAGCCGTCTCTTGATGGACAGCCTGCTGGCCACCGAGGGCAAGGCGGCAACCACCGACGACGCCATGAAGAAGGTCTATGAGGAGGCCTCCAAGCAGATCACCGGCGAGCAGGAAGTCCATGCCCGGCACATCCTGGTCGAGAACGAGGACGAGGCCAAGGCGATCAAGGCCGAACTCGACAAGGGCGCGGATTTCGCCGAACTGGCCAAGAAGAAGTCCAAGGATCCCGGCGCGTCCGACGGCGGCGATCTCGGCTTCTTCACCAAGGACCAGATGGTCCCGGAATTCTCCGCCGTCGCCTTCACGCTCGAACCCGGCAAGATCTCCGATCCCGTCAAGTCGCAGTTCGGCTGGCACATCATCAAGGTCGAGGAAAAGCGTAGCCGCAAGGCGCCGGACTTCGACCAGGTCAAGGCCCAGATCGAGACCTATGTGACCCGCAAGGCCCAGGCCGAATATGTCGGCAAGCTGCGCGAGGCCGCCAAGATCGAACGCATGGACAAGCCGGCCGAGACCGCCGCGAAGCCGGACGCCGCCAAGCCGGCGGACCCGGCCAAGCCCGCGGATCCGGTAAAGCCCGCCGATTCCAAGATGGCGCCGGCGAAGAAGTAAAAATTCGCTGTCACTTCTCCGAGACCGATAGTATCTACCATCGTCATGGCCGGGCCGGAGTGCCCGGCCATTCTACGTCTGGGGATACCGTCGACCGGCCCTGAGGACGTGGAAGTCCGGCACCGATCCGGGCCTGAGATCGAGCCGGTCGAAAGAGGTGCCCGCATGTCCACCGCCGTCTCTCCCCTCGCCCCATCAGATGTTCCCGACATGCCCGCGATTGCGGGCGTCAGGCTTGCCACCGCGGCCGCCGGCATCCGCTACAAGGGCCGTACCGACGTGCTGCTGGCCGTCATGGACAAGGGCACCACGGTCGCCGGCGTCTTCACCAAGTCGAAATGCCCGTCCGCGCCGGTGGAATGGTGCCGCGCCAAATTGTCCAAGGGTCAAGCTCGGGCGCTGGTGGTGAATTCCGGCAACGCCAACGCCTTCACCGGCAAGACCGGTCGGCAGTCGACGACATTGACGGCCTCGATCGCCTCCAAGGCGGTCGGCTGCAGCGTCAACGAGGTCTTCCTCGCCTCCACCGGTGTGATCGGCGAGCCGCTCGATGCCACCAAGTTCGACGGCGTGCTGGCGACGCTGGCCGAGAGCGCCGCTCCCGACGACTGGATGAGCGCCGCCAAGGCGATCATGACCACCGACACCTTCCCGAAGGTCGCGACCGCGACGGTAAAACTCGGCAAGGCCAGGGTCACCATCAACGGCATGGCCAAGGGCGCCGGCATGATCGCGCCCGACATGGCGACGATGCTTTCGTTCGTGTTCACCGACGCGCCGCTGTCATCCGCCGTGCTGCAATCGCTGCTCAAGAGCGGCGTCGAGGACACGTTCAATGCCGTCACCATCGACAGCGACACATCGACCTCGGACACCCTGCTGGCCTTCGCGACCGGTGCCGCCGCAGCGCACGGCGCACCGAAGATCACGCGCGCCAGCGATGTCAGGCTGAAGGCATTCACAAAAGCGTTTCACGCGGTGCTGGCCGATCTCGCCGAGCAGGTGGCGCGCGACGGCGAAGGCGCCCGCAAGCTGGTCGAGATCATCGTCGAGGGCGCCACCACCAAGGCTTCGGCGCGAAGAATCGCGATGTCGATCGCCAACTCGCCGCTGGTGAAGACCGCGATCGCCGGCGAGGACGCCAATTGGGGCCGCGTGGTGATGGCGGTCGGCAAGGCCGG
>JAIEPP010000583.1 GCA_019748335.1 Xanthobacteraceae bacterium | reverse complement strand
GTGCCGGGAACGACCGCGCCGCCGACAGGCGCGCCCGCGGCTCCCACCGCGGTGCCCGCAGGGCCGAACTCCGCAGTGCCTCCCGGTCGTACCCAGAACGCGCCGCCGACGGTTGCGCCGGCGTTCCAGCGCGCGCCCCAAATCACCGCGCCGCTGCCGGTGGCGCCGCCGCCTGCCGTGGCGTTGCGGCCGATCGCGCCGGGTGCTGCCCCTCAGGGCCCGCGCAACGTCAGCGACTTCCGCGGCCAGCGCCGCGAAACCCAGGAAGGCGGCCGAACCATCTTCACCGAGCCGGGCCGGATCATCATCCGCGACCCGGGCGGACAGCAGTATATCCGTCACAACGAGGTGGATCGCTTCCAGTATGGTGCGCGTGACATCCAGACCCAGGTCGTCGGCGGCGATACCCGCACCGTCGTGATCCGTCCGGATGGCAGCCAGATCATCACGGTGGTCGGCCGCGACGGCCGGTTGCTGCGCCGGATCCGGCGCGACGAACGCGGCCGCGAGATCATCATCATCGACAACAGCTACCGCGATCCGCTCGCGGTCGGCGGCTTCTATGTCGACCTGCCGCCGCCGGTCGTGCGGATGCCCTACAACCGCTACATCGTCGATTCCGAGGAAGCTTCGCCGGACATCATCTACGAAACCATGATGGCGCCGCCGGTGGACCGGATCCAGCGCCGCTACTCGCTCGACGAAATCCGCTACAGCCCGAACGTGCGTCAGTTGATGCCGAGCATCGACGTCAACACCATCATCTTCGCAACCGGATCGTGGGAAATTCCACCCGATCAGGCGGCGAAGCTGCAGGCGATCGCGGACGGACTGAACCGGGCGATCCAGGCCAATCCGCGCGAGGTGTTCCTGATCGAGGGCCACACCGACGCGGTCGGCAACGACGTCGACAATCTGTCGCTGTCGGACCGCCGCGCCGAATCCGCGGCTACCCTGCTGACGCAGCAGTTCGGCGTCCCTGCGGAAAACCTGACTTCGCAAGGCTACGGCGAGCAGTATCTGAAGGAGCAGACCGACGGGCCGAGCGCGATCAACCGGCGCGTGACCGTCCGTAACATCACGCCGCTGCTCAACGGCGGTCAGGCCGCGCTGCCGCCGCCCCCGCCCGGCACCGCGCCGCCGCGCTGAGGCGGTCGGCCGTCAGCAAATGAAAATGGCCGGGAGCAATCCCGGCCATTGTCGTTCCGATCAGACCAACTCGGCGCCACTTGCGGCGCGAGCGATCACACCTGTTGCTTGGAATCCGATCCACGGCCGCGCCAGCGCTGCCACAGCCGATAGCCGGGCGAAGCCAACCGCGCCAGCGCCGCCTCGATCTCCGCATCCGTCAGCCGGGTCGACGGCCAGCGGTAGATCCAGGCATAGGCCAGCCAGATCACCAGAAAGCTGACGAGACCCGCGGCTGCGACGTCCGTGAAAAAATGTCCGCCGAACGCCATCCGCAGCACGCTGGTGGTAATCCCGAACAGCGTTGCCGCCGCATAAGCCAGCGGTCGCCATGCCGGCGGCGTCAGCACCGCCGGCGCAAGGGTCCAGAACGCGGTGGCGCCCTCCCCGGAGAAAAACGAGCAGTTGCGCCCGCATTCGCCGCGCGGATCCCACCACGGCACGAATTCCCAGGGACCGCTGAATTCCGTCACCATCACCGGCCGCGGCCGGCCCCAATAGCTCTTGAACGTGAGGTTGGTGAGAACGCCTGCGGAAAGCAGCAGCGTCACCAGCAGGAACACCGCGGCGCGGCCGGGGATCAGCATCGGCCGGTCCGGCCGCAGCAGCTTCACGGCGATCGCAACCAGCGCCGGCAGCGCCAGCGCCCATGCCACCCACATCGCAGCATCGCGCGCAAACGCGGCAAGCCCGTCGAGCTTCAACGGAAACGATCTGGTCGCGGGATCGTAGAACAACGCCGCCAGCTTCAGATCGAGCTCGGGAAAAATCCCGAACAGCAAGCCGATGACAAGCGTCAATCCGAGCGCGATGATAAGTCCGGTCCGGTTCATGGCGCGGGGTTTAGCCGAGGCAATGGGTGTTGGAAAGCATCACAGCGGCCGCGGCTGCGACGGCAGTGGCGGCGGCGGACGCAACGGGCGCGGCGGTTCGCGCCACACACCGGCGCCGCGGCCGGCGATCATCCAGTAGACCAGGCCCGCGACGATGCCCGCGCCGGTCATGATTTCGAGATGGCGGCGGACGATGCCGTCGAACTGCAGCGTCTGCGTGTCGAACGGAACCAGGCCGAGATAGCAGGCCGCGCCGACGATGGCGCCGCCGACCGCGTAAGTCAGCACGCCCCTGATGTAGAACGCCTCGGTGATCAGCACCACGATCAGCGCCGGCAGCAGCGCAAAGCCGGATAGGAAAATGAAGCCGAAACCGAGCACGACATTGATCGCACTCTGATCGATCTCGCCTTGTCCGAAATCGCTGAATTCCGGATACAGCACCGCGACGACCACGATCGCCCCGGCCGCAAAACACGCGGCGAGAAAGCCGAAGAAGACCACGAAGAGGCGGCCGATCAGCGCCATGAAAGACTCTGATGTTTGGGCATGATCTTGTCCGAAAACCGGGCGCCACTTTTCGGGATCATGCCCGCTAGTCCGTCATCGCCATGGCGCGAAGCGCGTCGCGCTCGCGCACGGACAATTTCTCGGTCTCCGACTTCAACTGGCCGCAGGCGGCGAGGATATCGCGGCCGCGCGGGGTGCGCACCG
>JAIEPP010000525.1 GCA_019748335.1 Xanthobacteraceae bacterium | reverse complement strand
CCTTCGCTCAGATTGGCGATGCCGCAGATGATGCTGATCAGCGTGGTCTTGCCGGCGCCGTTCGGCCCCAGCAGCGCAAAAATCTCGCCCTTGTTGATGTCGAGATTGATGCCGTTCAGCGCCCTGAAGCCGGAGCCGTAGGTTTTTGACAGATTCGAGACGGATATGATCGGGGACATGGAGAGCATGGTTTGAATCGGCAATGCGGAAACGATCAAAGCGCGCTGCAGCGGCAACTTTGATCTCGGGGCGAGCCAACACAGATAGGAACTGACCTGCAGCCCCGCAAGCGCCGGTTTGCCGGGATCGTCGCTGGAAATCGGTCAGATCGGAACCAAATTGCCGATTCGTTGTCTCAGCGCGCAGCACCTGCGGGCCGCAGCTCCGCATCCCCGGCGGCCTTGCGAGATTGATGGGATTTCAGGACGCCGCGAGATGTCTCGATGTTGAGGCGGCCGAACTCGTCTTTCAGGTCCTTCAACTCTCTTGAGGCAAGACGGTGGCCCTTGGCGCCGAGAAAGAGCAGCGACATGGTTGTCTCCCACGAGAAGCGCAGGGCCCTGGCCATGATCAACAGCATTTCCTTGCTGTCGCTCAGCAGCGCGCGTTCGACCGCATCTTCCGGCAGCGTGCACATCAGCGACAGTCCGATCGTGACTTCCTCGATCCGACGGCCCCTCGCGTAGTCCGATATGCTTCTCTCGTTCAGCTTGCCGAGTTGATGCAGGGCGGTGACGGCGCGTTTCGCGGTCTGATAGTTCTCCGAGGCCGGGCCGAGCCTGGACTGCAACGCGCCGGCGACGTCGGCCACCGTCGATTTGATCTGCTTTACCAGTTCGGGCCGCTCCTGCTGAAGCCGCTTCCTCACCTCGTCCGACGCTTTCGCGATCAGCTGCTGGAAAACATGCTGCGGGATATCCTGTCGCCGACCGAGCTTTTCGGCGAGAACGGAATCGTCTTCCGCGTGCTCGATCAGGTGCTGGAAACCGGTTTCCGAGAAGCGCGCGCCGTTGTTGGACGCGACCGAGGTCATCACTTCCTGGTCGCCGTGGGTGACGAGCACATCCGTAACCATCTCCACGAGGGTTTCCCGTTTCGAAATCGCGAGCAGATGCGATTGGCTCTTCAGGCAGGCGTTGGCGACCATGGCGTAGGGTTCGAGACGCTCGGATTCCCTGAGCACGGGGCCGGCGACATCGATCGAATCGTCAAAGGCAAGCTTGTGGAGGATGTTGACCGGCGCATCGTCGAAGTGGGCCAGCCGCTTCGCGAGCTGCGCGCGGGCCGCGACTTCGATTTCGCCCGCGAGTCGGCCGATGACGGCGCCGAAGGTCTCGATTTCGTCCTCGCTAAAGTGGCCCGCGGTCATCAGATCGGTCGCGTGCCACAATGCGCGCTCCCGGCTTTCCGGCGTTCCCCGCGAAACGGCCTCGTCGAGCCCTTCGAGCAATGGATTTGCCTTGGTCATCTTTTGTTAACTCTGATTTCGTCGACCCAATCGGTCATTCGGTTGCAGGCTACGGCCGCACCCGCGAGTTTTCCGTAAAAGTGGCGACTAAGTATTGTTTCTAAAAATTCGTTAAAATGCCGTCGAAATGGCAGGTTTCCCGCCGCTTCGTTCCGGAACGGCATCATTGTGGCCGAAGAGGGAGCTACACCCGCTCGACAAAGCTATCGACGACCTTCTTCTCGCCGGCCTTCTCGAACGCTATCGTCAGCTTGTTGCCATCGACCTTCACCACATGGCCGTAGCCGAATTTCTGGTGGAAGACGCGATCGTCGAGCGAGAATTCGGAAACCGTGCCGGTCGATTTCGCGACCAGTTCGCCCTCGATTACCATCGGACCGCGCTTGTTGCGCGAGAAGCTGCTGTCGCCGCGCGAGCTGCCATAGGACGACTGGGTTTCGTCGAAGCCGCCGCGCGCTTGTCCGCCGTTGCCACCGCCGCGATTTTTGGCGCGATTGGCCTGGGCGCGCTGCCAGCCCGGCGTCGTATAGCTGGAGCCGAAGGATTCGACATTGTCGAAGCGCGAGGCGCCATAGCCGCCGCTGCCGCCCCAGCCGGAGCCGCCCTTGGACTCCGTGATCTCGACATTCGGCGAAGGTAGTTCGTCGAGAAAGCGCGACGGGATCGTGGTCGACCAGGTGCCGTGAATGCGGCGGTTGGTGGCGAAATACAGTTTGGCGCGGCGCCGCGCGCGGGTGATGCCGACATGGGCCAGCCGTCGCTCTTCCTCGAGGCCGGCGCGGCCCTGTTCGTCGAGCGTGCGCTGGCTCGGAAACAGGCCTTCCTCCCAGCCGGGCAGGAACACGTTGTCGAATTCCAGCCCCTTGGCCGAATGCAGCGTCATCAGCGACACCGCTTCGTCGTCGGGCCCGCCATCGCGATCCATCACCAGCGAAATATGTTCGAGGAACCCCTGCAGGTTCTCGAACTCTTCCATCGAGCGGATCAATTCCTTGAGGTTGTCGAGCCGGCCCGCGGCGTCGGCGGAGCGGTCCTTCTGCCACATCTCGGTGTAGCCGCTCTCGTCGAGGACGATTTCGGCGAGCTCCGTATGCGAGGTAACCTCGCGCCTGATACGCCAGCGGTCGAAATGCAGAATGAGCTCGCGCAACGACCCGCGCGCCTTCGGCTTCAATTCGTCGGTTTCGACCACGGCACGCGCCGCTTCGAACAAGGGAATGCGGCGCTTGCGGGCGTGGTCGTGCAGCATCTGCACGGTGG
>JAIEPP010000144.1 GCA_019748335.1 Xanthobacteraceae bacterium | reverse complement strand
TTCGACAAGCCCGGCAATGCGCTCGACCACCATCCGACCTGGAAGCACGTCACCTGCCCGAAATGCGGGGCTAAGGCGCTGCGCGAAACCGACACCATGGATACCTTCGTGGACTCGTCCTGGTATTTTGCGCGCTTCACCGATCCCTGGAACGAGAAGGCGCCGACCACGCTTGATGTCGCCAACCGGATGCTGCCGATCGACCAGTATATCGGCGGCGTCGAACACGCGATCCTGCATCTCCTGTACAGCCGCTTCTTCACCCGCGCGATGAAGGCCACCGGCCACATCGGCATGGACGAGCCGTTCGCCGGCATGTTCACGCAAGGCATGGTGGTGCACGAGACCTATCAAAAGGCCGACGGCTCCTACGTCACCCCTGCGGAAGTGAAAGTCGAGACCGCCGCCAACGGCAAGCGCGCTTCGCTGCTCACGACCGGTGAAGACATATCGATCGGCGCCATCGAGAAGATGTCGAAGTCGAAGAAGAACACCGTCGACCCCGACGACATCATCGCGACCTATGGCGCCGACGTCGCCCGCTGGTTCATGCTGTCGGATTCCCCGCCCGATCGCGACGTGATCTGGAGCGACGAGCGGGTGCAGGGCGCCTCGCGCTTCGTGCAGCGGCTGTGGCGGCTGGTGAACGAATCCGCCGAACTGGCGAAATCAGCCCCGGCAGCCCGGCCGGCGACCTTCGGTCCGGACGCGCTGGCGCTGCGCAAGGCGGCCCATGGCGCGCTGGACAAGGTGTCGTCAGGGATCGAGCGGCTGCATTTCAACGTCTGCCTCGCCCATATCCGCGAATTCGCCAACGCGCTGGCCGAGGTTCTGGCGAAGGAAGGCACGCCATCACCCGACACCGCTTGGGCGGTCCGCGAGGCCGCTGTCATCCTCGTTCAACTTTTCGCGCCCATGATGCCGCATCTGGCCGAGGAGTGCTGGACGGTATTGGGGCAATCCGGGCTGATTTCTGAGGCCAATTGGCCCCAAATCGAACGCGATTTGCTGGTTGAAGACACCGTGACCCTGGTGGTCCAGGTCAACGGCAAAAAACGGGGTGATGTAACCGTGCCACGGGGCGCCCAAAATCCGGAAATTGAGGCTGCCGTTCTGGCGCTCGATGCGGTAAAACTCGCCCTCGGCGGCAAGCCCGTGCGTAAGGTAATCGTGGTTCCCATGAGGATTGTGAATGTCGTTGGCTAGAACCCGGATCGTCGCGCGGTTGCTCGCCGTCGCCGCTCTGGCGGCGCTGACGGCCGGCTGCTTCCAGCCGATGTATGCCGAACATACCGACGGCACCCCCGGCCTGCGCGAAAAGCTGATGGGCGTCGAAGTCCCGCCGGTGGACAAGAACAACGCCTCGCGCGAAGCCCGGATCCAGGTCGAAATTCGCAACGCACTGGCGTTCAAGCTGTACGGCACCGCCACCGGCATGCCGCCGACGCATCGGTTGGTGCTTCGGTTCAACTCCAGCCGCTCCTCGCTGATGATCGACCAGGCCACGGGATTGCCGACCAGCGAGAACTACGGGATCGACGCGCAGTACAATCTGATCGACCTCGCCACCAACAAATCGGTGATGACCGGCACGACCTTCTCGCGGGTCTCCTATGACATGCCGGGCACCCTGCAACGCTTCGCCCGCCAGCGCGCCTTCCGTGACGCCGAGGATCGCGCCGCCCACGAGATCGCGGAAAACATCCAGACCCGGCTGGCGTCGTTCTTCGTCGCCGGCACCTGAGCCTTGGTCGCGCTCAAGGGAAGAGACATCGACGCTTTTCTCGCCCGGCCCGATGCCGGCCGCCCCATCATCCTGCTTTACGGCCCTGACGCCGGCCTGGTGCGCGAACGCGCCGACGCGTTGATGGCCTCCGCCGTCGACGATCCCAACGATCCGTTTTCGCTGGTGCGGCTCGACGGCGACGAACTGTCGGCCGAGCCGTCGCGGCTGGTCGACGAGGCCATGACCGTGCCGCTGTTCGGCGGCCGCCGCGCCATCCGGGTTCGCGCCGGCTCGCGCAGTTTCGCCAGCGGGATCGATACGCTGGCGGATTCTCCGCTGAAGGATTGTCGGATCGTGATCGAGGCCGGCGAGCTGCGACCGGAGTCGCCGCTGCGCAAGGCCTGCGAGCGCGCCAAGACCGCGGTCGCGATCGCCTGCTATCCCGACACCGAGCGTGACCTGGCGAAATTGATCGACGACGAGCTGCGCGTCTCCAACCTGCGGATCGCGCCGGACGCGCGCGCGGTGCTGATGTCGTTGCTCGGCGGCGACCGCCAGGCCTCGCGCAACGAACTGCGCAAGCTCGCGCTCTACGCCCATGGCCAGGGCGAGGTCGCGCTCGACGACGTCATGACCGTGGTTTCCGACGCTTCCGAACTGAAACTCGATCCGATCGTCGACAGCGCCTTTGCCGGCAAGCCGGAGGTGGTCGAAAGCGAATTCACCAAAGCCATGGTCGCCGGCACCTATCCGGGCATGATCATCATGGCCGCGCAGCGCCAGGCGGCATGGCTGCACAAATCGGCGCTCGCCGTCGCCGACGGCACGCCGACCTCGGTCCTGCTGGAGAGCGGCTATCCGCGGGTGCATTTCTCGCGCAAGGCCAATGTCGAAGTCGCGCTGCGCAATTTCAGCCCGGCCAAGCTCGTCACGATCATCGAGCAGCTCGCGACCGCCGCCCTCGACGCCCGCAAGCAGGCCACGCTGGCATCCGCGATCGC
>JAIEPP010000053.1 GCA_019748335.1 Xanthobacteraceae bacterium | reverse complement strand
TGGACCCCGACGGCGCCCGCGAGTTGGAAGCCGCGGGCATCGTCGACAGCAAATTCGGCCCGGTCACGCTGCTCCACCTGGTCGGCGGCGCCGACGATGCGCGTGCCTGCCTGGGCTTCATGAAGCGCGTCGACGATCCCAATTTCCGGATCCCCGGCTGGTCCTGCCAAGGCGATAGCCTGCCGGCCCGCCGCGCGGCGATCGGCTGCATGCTGAACCGCCTGATGCTGCTGACCGCCGGAAACGACGCCAAACTGGCGGAATTGTTCGCCCATGCCGAACTTCGGCGCAGCGATTGCGCGGCAACCTCCGCGCCGGCGCTGTCGGCGGATTGGGTGACCGGGGCCGATAACCCGCGGTTGCGCGGGGCGTTCTGATCCCGACTTTTGAGGCGCGGCCTTTCGGCGCGCCTGCAATTGTGGCGACATCCGGCCAAGACACTGGTTTTCATGAAACTTTTTCGCTTTGACCGGCATTATTGTGATCCGGTGTGGCGCAATTGACCTAGCGAGCGCAGGTCAGGGGCGGCTACAATGGACCCAACCAGATGTGACGATCCGCCGGCCCGCGTGGCTGAAATAGACCGAGGATGCGATGACCCCGAAATTCCCTGCTGCGAGCAAGCTCGCGATGCTGCTTGCTGCCGCGACCCTCACGGTTGTCAGCGCGACCGCCGCCGGCGCCCAGACCCCGCCTAAGCAGAAGTACGACCGTGACGGCCGTCCCGTTTACGGCGCGCAGGGCCCGAACCGCTCCTACCAGCAGGGTCCGCACACCCGCGTTTATGTCACCACGCGTTCCTGGCTCGATGCCGGCACCGAAGTGCTGCCGGGCGACCGCAAATTCCAGGACTACGCCTTCCCGCCGGCCATCGGTTATCCGTCGTTCGCGCGCGAGAACAACAACCGCCCGATCGACCGCGGTCCGCTGAACCCACCATCAGACATGGGCGGCTATCCGTCGCGGATCCCGCTCTATCCGGATTGATCGGTTAACATTCGATTGCAACGAAAAATGCCCGGTCTCGCGACCGGGCATTTTTTGTGACGCGCTCTTTTACGCGTGCAGCTTCTGCAATTCCTTCAAGATCGCTCCGCCCATCTCCGTGGTGCTGGCCGCCGTCGTGCCTTCGGACTTGATGTCCGCGGTGCGCAGCCCGCTCGCCAGCACGGCCGCGATCGCCGCTTCGATCTTGTCGGCCAGTGCGCCCATGTCGAAGGAATAGCGCAGCGCCATGCCGAACGAGGAAATCATCGCGATCGGATTGGCGAGGCCTTTGCCTGCGATGTCCGGCGCCGAGCCGTGTACCGGCTCGAACAGCGAACGGCGCTTTTTCGTTTTGGCGTCGACCTCGCCGAGCGAGGCCGAGGGCAGCATGCCGAGCGATCCGGTCAGCATCGCCGCGATATCGGAGAGCATGTCGCCGAACAGGTTGTCGGTGACGATGACGTCGAATTGCTTCGGCGCCTTCACCAGGTTCATGCCACCGGAATCGGCGAGCTGGTGCTCCAGCGTGACATCCTTGTATTCGCGGCCATGGACCTGCGTCACCACCTCGTTCCAGAGCACGCCTGACTTCATGACGTTGCGCTTTTCCATCGAAGTGACCTTGTTGCGGCGCTTGCGTGCCAGGTCGAACGCGACGCGGGCGATGCGCTCGATCTCGTAGGTGTCGTAGACCTGGGTATCGATGGCGCGCTTCTGGCCGTTGCCGAGATCGGTGATGGTTTTCGGCTCGCCGAAATAGACGCCGCCGGTGAGTTCGCGCACGATCATGATGTCGAGGCCTTCGACGATCTCGCGCTTCAGGCTCGAGGCTTCCGCCAGCGCCGGGTAGCACACCGCCGGACGCAGGTTGGCGAACAGGCCGAGATCCTTGCGCAGCCGCAGCAGGCCGGCTTCGGGCCGCACCTCGTAGGGCACCGCGTCCCACTTCGGACCGCCGACCGCGCCGAAGATGATGGCGTCGGCGGCAGTGGCCTTGGCCATGTCGCCCTCGCTGATCGCGACCTTGTGCGCGTCATAGGCGGAACCGCCGACCAGCCCCTGCTCGGTCTCGAATTTCGCGAGACCCGCCGCGTTGATCCAGTCGATCAGGCGTTTCACCTCGCCCATCACTTCGGGGCCGATGCCGTCGCCGGGGAGAAGCAGCAGTTTATGGGTCGCCATGGACTGTTTCCTCATTCAACTCGTCATGCCCGGCCTTGTGCCGGGCATCACGGCCATATCGTTGCGCGGGAGTGCTAAAACGCCCAAGGACGATTGGCAACCCGCTTTGGGCAGGCGACAATCCCCAACCAAGCCCGCCCCAAGACGGACCTCTCGCGCCCCATGACCTCAGCGGTATTTTTCGCCTTCGCCTCCGCCGCCTTTCTCGGCGCCGGCGTGGTCACGGCGCAGTTGGGGTTGCGCTCGGTCGAGCCGCTGTCGGGTGCGGCGATCAGCGTTCCCTCCTTCACGGCTCTGTTTCTGCTGCTGTCGCCGCTGATCCTGCAGGGCGAGCCGGTGGTCTGGCGGGGACTGCCGATCTTCATCGCCATCGGGCTGTTTTTCCCGGCATCGCTGACCTTGCTGACCTTTGCCTCCAACCGGGCGCTGGGGCCGGTGGTCACCTCGACGCTGGGCAATCTGGCGCCGCTGTTCGCGGTCTCGCTGGCGGTGCTGTTGCTGCATGAGCCGTTGCAGCCGCCGCAACTGATCGGCGCCGTGATCGCGGTATCGG
>JAIEPP010000391.1 GCA_019748335.1 Xanthobacteraceae bacterium | reverse complement strand
GCGCAGGCCGCGCTCGACTTCGCCGCCGAGCGCGGCAACCGCCTGCTGCGCCAGTTCGAACGGGCGAACCCGGATCGGTAGCTGTTTTGCCAGTCATGCCTTCATTGCCGGATCTAGCTGATATCGAGGCGTTCAAGGCCTGGCGCGCCGACACCGCGCAATTCCTGCCGGTGGCGCTCGATATTGCGCACGGCCACGGACTGCCGACGGCTTCGCCGCACATCTTCTCCACCGGGACCAATCTCGTCATCGGTCTCGGTAATGATGTGATCCTGAAGATTTTCCCGCCGATCTACCGCAGTCAGTTCGTTTCGGAACGGGCGTCGCTGATACGATTGCGCGGGCGGCTCGGGCTCCCGATCCCCGAGATCGTATTCGAAGGCGAGCGCGACGGCTGGCCGTATCTGGTCATCACGCGGTTGTCGGGCATCGTCGCCAGTGAAGTCTGGCCGACGCTGCCGGAAGATCAAAAGGAAATTGTGCTCGGCCAGATCGGGGCGACCATCGCGGAAGTGCAGCGAGTCCCGGTGGGAGAGCTTGCGCTGATCGAACCGCGCTGGGACCGGTTCATCGCCGCGCAGATCGAGGGATGCCGTGCGCGGCACACGCGTCTCTGATTGCCGGCAAAATTCCTGAACGGGCTGGACGACCTGCTGCGCGAGGTGCCCATGCTCATTCCGTTGCATGCGCCGCCGGTGGTCCTGGTCGGCGAATACATTCCGGAGAATTTCCTGGTGAGCCGCGACGGCGCGGGCTGGCGCCTGTCGGGGCTGTTCGATTTTGGCGACGTGATGACCGGCTGGGGCGAATATGACCTGCTGGGCCCGAGCGCCTTCATGACCGCGGGCATGCCGCGCCGCGTGCAGAGTCTGCTCGGGGGTTTTGGATATGCCGCCGCCGATGTCGATGCCACCTTGAAGCGGCGGCTGATGGCGCTGATGCTGCTGCATCGCGCCAGCGACCCGGTCCGCCACATCTGCATCGAGGGTTGGCAGGAGAAGGCGGATGACCTGTTTGAATTGCAGGATCTGATCTGGCCGGCCTGACGCGACCGGATGTCGCACAGTAAACGAGCGTCTGAATTTATCTGCCTATAATATATGCAAATATGTATCTTTGTATGCAATTAGCGCCAGCTGCCGGGCTGGCTCCGCGCAACGAAAATGACGTATTTAAAAGCAATCGCAACGCGATAGGCGAAAATTAGCTTTCCCTTAAGGTTTGGCACGAACCTTGCGATTCCAGTTCCAAAGCCGCTTTCCCTCTGGCGTTTGGAGCATCCCATGAAGCGTCGCGATTTCCTCAAATCGGTGTCCGGAATAGCTGCTGCCGGGGCGCTGACGCCGGCGCCGGCGATCTGGTCCGCGGCCAAGGCCGATGCGCGGTCGGAGACGCTTCTGATCGTCTCGGAAGGCGGACCCAACAATCTCGACATCCACGGCGTCGGCACCAACGTGCCCGGCTATGAGGTGTCGTGGAATTGCTACGACCGCCTGATCAGCCACGAGATGAAGGAAGGTCCCGGCGGCGTGCCGTATTACGACCGCGACAAGTTCAAGCCCGAACTCGCCGAAGACATCAACATCGGCGATATGTCGGTGACCTTCAAACTGAAGAAGAACGCGAAATTCCACGACGGCACGCCGGTGACGGCCAAGGACGCCAAGTGGTCGCTCGATCGCGCCGTCAGCGTCGGCGGTTTCCCGACCTTCCAGATGAGCGCGGGCTCGCTGACCAAGGCCGAGCAGTTCGTCGTCGTCGACGACAACACCGTGCGTGTTGATTTTGCCAAGAAAGATCGGCTGACGATTCCCGATCTCGCCGTCATCGTGCCCTGCATCGTCAATTCCGAACTGGTGAGGAAGAACGCTTCCGAGAAAGATCCCTGGGGTCTCGAATACACCAAGCAGCAGACCGCGGGTTCCGGCGCCTACAAGGTGACGAAGTGGACCGCCGGCACCGAAGTGGTCATGGAGCGCAACGACGACTGGGTCGGCGGCCCCTTGCCGAAGATCAAGCGCGTGATCTGGCGCATGGTGCCGCAGGCCGGCAACCGCCGTGCGCTCTTGGAGCGCGGCGACGCCGACATCTCCTATGAGCTGCCCAACAAGGATTTCCAGGAACTGAAGGCGGCCGGCAAGCTCAACATCGTGTCGCTGCCGTTCTCCAACGGCATCCAGTATCTCGGCATGAACGTGACAAAACCGCCGTTCAACAATCCGAAGGTGCGCGAGGCGATGGCCTACGCGGTGCCGTACCAGAAGATCATGGACGCGGTGCTGTTCGGCCTCGCTAACCCGATGTTCGGCGCGCCGGCCAACAAGGCGACCGAAGTGGCGTGGCCGCAGCCGACCAAATATTTCACCGACATGGCCAAGGCGAAGGCCCTGCTCACCGAGGCCGGCTATCCCGACGGCTTCGAGACCACGATTTCATTCGACCTCAATTTTGCGGGCATCAACGAGCCGCTCTGCGTGCTGGTGCAGGAAAGCCTCGCGCAGATCGGCATCAAGACCACGATCAACAAGGTGCCCGGCGCCAACTGGCGCACCGAGCTGAACAAGAAGGAAATGCCGCTCTACACCAACGTGTTCTCGGGCTGGCTCGATTACCCCGAATACTTCTTCTACTGGTGCTATCACGGCAACAATTCCGTCTTCAACACCATGAGCTACAAGTCGCCGGAGATGGACAA
>JAIEPP010000295.1 GCA_019748335.1 Xanthobacteraceae bacterium | reverse complement strand
ACTTCAGGCCGCGGAATAGGAGATCGCCATGTCGCTGATCCGGGAAATCGATTTCGGAACCCCGCGCTCGAAGTCCGAGACGATGGTCACGCTCACCATCGACGGCCAGAGCATCACCGTGCCGGAGGGCACCTCGATCATGCGCGCGGCAATGGAGGCCGGCACGCAAATCCCGAAACTCTGCGCCACCGACATGGTCGACGCCTTCGGCTCCTGCCGGCTGTGCCTGATCGAGATCGAGGGCCGCGCCGGCACGCCGGCCTCCTGCACCACGCCGGCCATGGACGGCCTCGTGGTCCACACCCAGACCGACCGGCTGAAGAAAATTCGCAAGGGCGTGATGGAGCTGTACATCTCCGACCACCCGCTGGACTGCCTGACCTGCGCCGCCAACGGCGACTGCGAATTGCAGGACATGGCCGGCGCGGTGGGCCTGCGCGACGTCCGCTACGGCTATGAGGGCGAAAACCATGTTTTCGCCAAAACCTTCGATAACAAGGCCGATGGTTGCAGCAATGACCACTGGATGCCGAAGGACGAATCCAATCCCTACTTCACCTACGATCCCTCGAAGTGCATCGTCTGCTCGCGCTGCGTCCGCGCCTGCGAGGAAGTGCAAGGCACCTTCGCGCTGACGATTTCCGGGCGCGGCTTCGACAGCCGGGTCTCGCCCGGCATGAGCGAGAGCTTTCTCGGCTCCGAATGCGTGTCCTGCGGCGCCTGCGTGCAGGCCTGCCCGACCGCGACCCTGACCGAAAAATCCGTCATCGAGATCGGCCAGCCGGAGCATTCGGCGGTCACGACATGTGCCTATTGCGGCGTTGGCTGCACCTTCAAGGCCGAAATGCGCGGCGAAGAAGTCGTGCGCATGGTGCCCTACAAGGATGGCAAGGCCAATCGCGGCCACTCCTGCGTCAAGGGCCGTTTTGCCTGGGGTTACACCACCCACAAGGAACGCATCCTCAAGCCGATGATCCGCGAGAACATTGCCGATCCCTGGCGCGAAGTTTCGTGGGACGAAGCGTTCGGCTTTGCCGCCGCCAAGTTTAGGGGTATTCAGGCCAAGTACGGCCGCGACGCCGTCGGCGGCATCACCTCGTCCCGCTGCACCAATGAAGAAACCTATCTGGTGCAAAAGCTGATCCGCGGCGGGTTCGGCAACAACAATGTCGATACCTGCGCCCGGGTGTGCCATTCGCCGACCGGCTACGGCCTGTCCACGACCTTCGGCACCTCGGCCGGCACCCAGGATTTCGACTCGGTCGAGCATACCGACGTCGTCATGATCATCGGCGCCAATCCCGCCGCCGCGCACCCCGTGTTCGCCTCTCGCTTGAAGAAGCGGCTGCGCCAGGGCGCCAAGCTGATCGTGGTCGATCCCCGCCGCACCGAGATGGTGGAATCGCCCCACGTCAAGGCGCTGCATCTGCCGCTGATGCCCGGCACCAACGTGGCCGTGCTGACCGCGCTGGCGCATGTCATCGTCACCGAAGGCCTGGTCGACGAAGCCTTCGTGCGCGAGCGCTGCGACTGGAGCGAATTCGAGGAATGGGCAGCCTTTGTCGCCCAGAAGAACAACAGCCCGGAAGCCACCGCGATCATGACCGGCGTCGATCCGAACGATCTGCGCGACGCAGCCCGGCAGTTCGCCACCGGCGGCAATGGCGCGATCTATTACGGGCTCGGCGTCACCGAGCACAGCCAGGGCTCGACCACCGTGATCGCGATCGCCAACCTCGCGATGGCGACCGGCAATATCGGCCGGCCCGGCGTCGGCGTGAACCCGCTGCGCGGCCAGAACAACGTCCAGGGCTCCTGCGACATGGGCTCGTTCCCGCACGAACTGCCCGGCTATCGCCATATCTCCGGCGATGCCGTGCGCGACCAGTTCGAGGCGATGTGGAACGTCAAGCTCAACCCGGAGCCGGGCCTGCGCATTCCCAACATGTTCGACGCCGCGATCGAAGGCACCTTCATGGGCCTCTACGTGCAGGGCGAAGACATCCTGCAGTCCGATCCCAACACCAAGCATGTGGTGGCGGCGCTGTCCTCGATGGAATGCGTCATCGTCCACGACCTCTTCCTCAACGAGACCGCGAACTACGCCCACGTCTTCCTGCCGGGATCGACCTTCCTGGAAAAGGACGGCACCTTCACCAACGCCGAACGCCGCATCCAGCGCGTTCGCAGGGTGATGAGCCCGCGCAACGGCATGGCCGACTGGGAAGTCACCATCGCCCTCGCCAAGGCCATGGGCTACGATATGCACTACGATCATCCCTCCGAGATCATGGACGAGATCGCGGCGCTGACGCCGACCTTCGCCGGCGTCTCCTACGCCAAGCTGGAGGAACTCGGCTCGGTGCAGTGGCCCTGCAACGAGAAGGCGCCAGAGGGCACGCCGGTCATGCACATCGGCGGCTTCGTCCGCGGCAAGGGCAAGTTCGTCATCACCGAATATATCCCGACCGACGAGCGCACCGGGCCAAGATACCCGCTGCTGCTGACGACGGGGCGCATCCTCAGCCAGTATAATGTCGGCGCGCAGACCCGCCGCACCGAGAACGTGGTCTGGCACAGCGAAGACCTGCTCGAGATTCATCCGCACGATGCCGAGCAGCGCGGCGTGCGCGACGGCGACTGGGTACGACTCAAGAGCCGCGCCGGCGAAACCACGTTGCG
>JAIEPP010000036.1 GCA_019748335.1 Xanthobacteraceae bacterium | reverse complement strand
GTGTAGCGCGACAATCTGGATGGGAACACAGCGACAATCAGGATGGCCATTTTGGCGGTCGCGGCGAGAGGATATTTGTCGCGACACAGCGATAACGCAAGCGATATTTGCGTGACGCGTGATTTGATTGTCGTGGAGCGACAATCAGGATGACGCTTTGATTGTCGCGCGCGTTGGCGGTCGTCCGGCTCCACGGGCCTTGTCGACAGCTTCTTTGCGGCGATAGCTGTCGACATTCATTTCGAGGATCGTGGCGTGATGGACGAGGCGGTCGATCGCCGCGAGTGTCATGGCTTGATCCGGGAAGATTTTGCCCCATTCACCGAATGGCTGATTGGCGGTGATGAGCATTGATCGTCGTTCGTAGCGGGCGCTGATCAGTTCGAACAGAACGCTGGTCTCTGCTTGATCCTTGGTGACATAGGCGAGATCGTCGAGAATCAGCAGGTGATATTTGTCGAGTTTGGCAATCGCCGCTTCGAGCACGAGATCGCGGCGCGCGATCTGGAGTTTTTGCACGAGATCGGTGGTTCTGGTGAACAACACGCGCCAGCCCTTTTCGATCAGGGCCATGCCGAGCGCCGCAGCCAGATGCGATTTGCCGCCGCCAGGCGGGCCAAAACACAAGAGATTGGCGCCCTTGTCGAGCCAGGCGTCACCGGCGGCGAGCGCCTGCACCTGCGCCTTTGAGATCATCGGCACGGCATCGAAGTCGAACGCAGCGAGGGTCTTTCCCGGCGGCAGTCGCGCCTCCTCCAGATGACGTTCGAAGCGGCGCCGGCTTCGCTCCACCATCTCCTGTTCGGCCAGCGCAGCCAGGAAGCGGGCGGCGGGCCAGCCTTCCTTGTCGGCGGTTTCCGCCAGGGCGACCCAGATCAGCTTGATGCCGGGCAGGCGCAGTTCGCTGAGCAGCAGCTCGACACGGGCGGCGTCGATCTTGACGGTGGCGTTCATGCGGCTTCTCCCACAGCCGCGGCGATCTGGTCGTAGATGGCGAGCGAGGGCAGCGTGACGATGACGACCGGCAGTGCCATGCCCTTCGGGCGGAAGCGTTCGATGAGCGCCTTGAGGTCCGGGAGGATGCCGTCGTCGAGCGTGGCTTGCAGCACAGCGCCGAGTTCCGCCTCGCAGGCACGTTCGTGTGCGAGCGCCAGAAGACCGACCATGGCGCGGCACGCTGGTCTCTCGCCGAGACCGACGAGCAAGGCATCGAACGCAAGGGCGTAGGCGCGACGGGGAAAGAGCTGCTCGCGATAGACCAGATTGAGCAGCGCCATCGGCTTGCGGCGCAGGGAGTGGATGACATGGCGATAGTCGATGACATGGCCATGTTTGCCGTTCGGCTGCGTTCGCCCGCGCCGCAAGGTGACGATGTGCGTGGCGCCCTGGAAGCATTCGAGCCGGTCGTCATAAAGACGCACGCGCAGCCGGTGACCGATCAGGCGGGATGGGACCGAGTAAAATACCTTGCGCAACGTGAAGGCGCTGGATGTCGTGACGTCGACGTTGACCTCCTCATAATCGGCGGTCTTGCGGACCGGCAGTTTCTTCAGCGCCATCCGCTCCTGATCGATGCGCTTGGCATTGCGCGCGTTGCCGCGGCCAACGATCTCGTCGACGAAGCCCCGCCATGCCGGAAGATCGTCGAAGTCGCGCGAGGCACGCAGCAGCAGGGCATCTGCCAGCGCTCTCTTGAGGTGGCCATGCGCGCTTTCGATCGAGCCGTTCTCATGTGACACGCCGGCATTGTTGCGGGTCGGCGTCATGCCGTAATGGCCGCAGAACGCCTCGTAGCGTGTCGTCAAATCCTCTTTGGCGTCGGCGCCGAGATTGCGGAACGCGGCCGAGAGGCTGTCGCTTCGGTGCTGCTCGGGAACCCCGCCCAGCGACCACAGGGCGTTCTGCAACCCTTCCGCCAGTGCGACAAAACTTTCGCCGCCGAGCACGACGTGGGCGTGTTCGAAGCCGGAGAAGGGCAAACGGAAGTGATAGAGCCGGCAGTCCAGCAACTGGCCGGCAACGGTGACCCCAAGATCGGCGACCTCGGTGAAGTCCGACAACGCCATGCGGCCCGGCGGATGCTCCTGGCGGAAGATCACTTCCCGATCCGGGCCGTTCACCGCTCGCCACGCCCTGATCCGCCGTTCAAGCGTCCGCCGCGTCCCGGAGCCCAGTTCCGGGTGCCGACGGCATAATTCCTCGAACACGGCAATCGGCCTCAATCCGGGGGCGGCCTTCAGCATCGGGAGAACTTCATTCTCCCAGACGTCGGCGAATGGATCGGCTCGGCGACGTTCGCGGTGCGACTTCTTCTGGGTGGGAAGTCGGGGATCCTTTTCGAACCGATAGGCGGCGGAAGTGCTGAAACCGGCCTTTGCACCGGCGACGGCTGGCGAATGGGTACGACGCAAGCTCATGAAAAGCCTCATTTGTTGATCGGTGACATGCCGGCCGGCCAAAGAATTGGTCCTCTCGAAGGAGAAGCCGATCCATTACCAGCCGCCGTTACCGCCAAATGAGGCCCCTTCGGGCGTCGACGCTGCTGCTGGGGTAACTCCGGTCGGGCTACGCCCTCCCTTCGTCACCCCAGCAGCAGCGCATTCTCATCCTGATTGTCGCGGGATTCTCATCTTGATTGTCGCGCTAGA
>JAIEPP010000486.1 GCA_019748335.1 Xanthobacteraceae bacterium | reverse complement strand
GCCGACCGACGGCAGCAGTGCCAAAGCGAGATCGGCCGCGATCAGCAGCAGAATGCCTGTCGCCAGCAGCGGGACGCGGCTCACGCGATCCGACAACGCGCCGGCGGGGTAGGCCGCGACGGCGTAGACGACGTTCATCAGCACCAGCACGGCGGGCAGCAGCGTGACCGGCAGCCCGACATTCTGCGCGCGCAGGATCAGAAACGCCTCGCTGAACCGCGCCAGCGTGAACACGGTCGCAATGGCGACCACCCACCAATAAGCGGCGCCAAGATTTCGGATTTCGGTCAGGCTGACCGGATTGCGCACCTGGCGCCGGCCCTGCGGCCGATCCGGCTCGCGCACCGCAAAACTGATCAGCGCCAGCGACAGAAAGGCGGGAAGGACGGCGAACCAGAACACGATCTTGAAGTTGTCTGCCGTCCACCACATCAGCGCGATGGCGAGCAGCGGGCCGGCGAACGCGCCGACCGTATCGAGCGATTGACGCAGACCAAAGCTGGCGCCGCGCAGATGATCCGGCGCCAGTTCCGCCACCAGCGCATCGCGCGGGGCGCCGCGAATGCCCTTGCCGATCCGATCGACGAAGCGCGCCGCGACCAGCCAGCCGATATCAGGCGCCAGCGGAAACACCGGCTTGGTGAGGGCGGCGAGGCCGTAGCCGAATGCCGCGAGCCATTTGCGCCGGCCGAGCCAGTCCGAAAGCGCGCCGGAAAATATCTTTGTAATCGACGCCGTCGCCTCGGCGATCCCCTCGATGACGCCGACCGTCGCCATCGAGGCGCCGAGCACGGTGACCAGATAGACCGGCAGCAAGGCGTGGATCATCTCCGACGAGACGTCCATCAGCATCGAGACGAAACCGAGGGTCCAGATACCGATCGGAATGTCCCTGATCGAATGCTTCGGCTTCGGGTCGGCTGTCATGTCGTTTCCAGCGATGTCCGTTGCCGGGGCTCAGCCTTTCAGGAGGCGCCGGCAGGCGTCAACATAGACCTCGGCACCGGTGACGATGTCGGCGTCGTCGGTGTTTTCGGTCCAGTGATGGCTGATGCCGCCGATCGAGGGCACGAACAGCATGGCTGACGGCATCACGGTTGCGAGCACCTGGGCGTCGTGGCCGGCGCCGCTCGGCATGCGGATCGACTTGCCGCCGGCACAGGCCGTGCTGGCCGCTTCGATCGCATGTTGGAACGAAGCATCGATCAACGCCGGCGCACCGGTACGGATACATTCCACCGCGACCGTGCAGCGGTCTTGCGCGCTGACATCCGCGGCCATGCCCCGCAGCAGCTGTTCCAGCCGCGCGATCACATCCGGATCGTCGTCGCGGATCTGGAACAGCATTTCGGCGCCGCCCGGAATGATGCTGGGCGCGCCGGGATCCAGCGTGATGCGTCCGGTGGTCCAGACCGTGCGCGGTCCGCAGCTTGCCGGAAAACGATTGTCGATCTCGACGCAGAATCGCGCCAGCGCCAGCCCGGCGTCCCTGCGATCCGCCATCCGCGTGGTCCCGGCGTGGTTTTGTTCACCGGTGAAGGCGATGCGGTACTGCCAGATGCCGACGATGGAGGTGACGACGCCGATCTTGAGGCCACTGCTTTCGAGCGTCTGGCCTTGCTCGATATGCGCCTCGAGATAGCCGATGTGCCGCCCGCGTTCGCAATTCGTGCGCGGCCGGCCGGTGAGGTCAGCCTCGCGCAGCGCGTCGCGCATGGCTTTGCCGCTGCTGCGGTCGCGCGCGGTGTCGATTTCCGCTTCGGTGACGCCGCCGACATAGGACCGGCTGCCGAGAAAACTGCCGAAATGGCCTTCCTCGTCGCACCAGGCTGCCACCTCGACGGCGCCGGGAACGTTCGGGTCGCAATTGATGACGCGGGCGGCTTCAAGCGCATAGACGACGCCGAGCGGCCCATCGAGCCAGCCCGCGTAGTTCTGGCTTTCGAGATGCGAGCCGGCCAGCAGTTTAGGCCCTTGTTTCGCGCTGGTGCCGAGCACGTTGCCGATGCCGTCGATCTCGGCCGTCAGTCCGGCTTCAGGCAGCCGCTGCGCCAGCCAGTGCAACGAGCGAATGTGCGGCTCCGAGAAGGTCGGCTTGTGCACGCCGGTCTTGTAGGCGCCGATGGCGCGGAGTGCGTTGAGATCGGCCAGCACCCTGGCGCCGTCGACGTGTGAACGATAGTCAGGCATGTGTCGGGCTCTTGCTTTGATGGCTGGTCAGGGTGCGATCGGCTTGCGATAGACGTCCTTGGTCGCGAGCCTGCCGTCCCTGAAGGTGTAGTGTTCGATGCCGCGCTGTTCGCGTGGCTCGCCGGTGGCGCGCACGGTTTCGCTGATGCGGAACGTCATGAAGCTGACATCGCCGGCGTGATGATAGGTCACGTCATGAAAGCGTTGCGCCGAGAGCAGGGCTTTTTGTTCGGCCAGGTGCGCGGCGATGGCGCCGGCATCCCCGAGCGACTTGGTCACGGCGAGGCCGTCATGAAAGCCCCAGAGAAAGTCCGGTGTCACAACCTGATACAGCGCATCCATGTCGCCCCGGAACAGGGCGCGCGCAAATCGCTTCAACAACTCGTCGCGCTCGGTGGGGGTGGGGATCATGGGCCAACCATACCCCATTTGGGGAAGATGGCGCTCCCTAGCGGA
>JAIEPP010000260.1 GCA_019748335.1 Xanthobacteraceae bacterium | reverse complement strand
TCCACGAAGTCGCCGAGATGATCTTTCTGAAAGACCGCCTCAACATGAGCGCGGCGCTGCTCAGCCACGGCCAGAAGCAGTGGCTCGAGATCGGCATGCTGCTGATCCAGGATCCGGAATTGCTGATGCTCGACGAACCCGTGGCCGGCATGAGCGTCAGCGAGCGTTCGAAGACCGCCGAACTGCTCAACCGCATCATCAAGGACCGCTCGGTGCTTGTGATCGAGCACGACATGAAATTCGTCGAGGACATCGCCCACAAGGTCACGGTGCTGCACCAGGGCCAGATCCTGTCGGAAGGCACGATGGAAAAGGTCAAGAACGACCCCAAGGTCATCGAAGTTTATCTCGGCCACTAGGCTACTCAGGGAGCACGTTCATGCTGGCTATCTCGGATCTTCACGTTGCTTACGGCCAGAGCGAAGTGCTGCATGGCCTCAACGTGTCCGTCGCGCCCAACGAGATCGTCGCGATCATGGGCCGCAACGGCATGGGCAAGACCACGTTGATGAAGTCGCTGATGGGGATCGTGCCGACCAAAAGCGGCTCGGTCACCATGGAGGGCGCCGAGCTCAGCGCGCTGCCGAGCTACGATCGCGTCGCCAAGGGCCTCGCTTACGTGCCGCAGGGCCGCATGATTTTTTCGACCATGACGGTGAAGGAAAACATCGAGACCGGCCTGGTCGTCTCCGGCGGCTCCGAGGTGCCCGAAGACATCTACGAATTGTTTCCGGTACTTTTGGAGATGAAGGGCCGCCGCGGCGGCAATCTCTCCGGCGGCCAGCAGCAGCAACTCGCGATCGCGCGCGCGCTCGCGACCAAGCCGAAGGTGCTGCTGCTGGACGAGCCGACCGAAGGCATCCAGCCGTCGATCATCAAGGAGATGGCCCGCACGCTGAAGCGGATCCGCGACGAGCGGGGCCTGTCGATCGTGGTGTCCGAACAGGTGCTGAGCTTTGCGCTCGACATCGCCGACCGCGTGCTGGTGATCGAGAACGGCGAGATCGTCCGCGACGATCCGCGCGACAGTGTCGACGCCGCGCAGATTTCCAAATTCCTGTCCGTGTAACCGTACCTAAAAAGGGGAGCTATTGATGCCTGATACACTGATCAAGGTCGATCTGACCAAGTCAGCCTATGACAATGACAAGATCCACAATCGGTGGCATCCCGACATTCCGATGGTTTCCTGGGTTTCTCCGGGCGACGACTTCATCATCGAGACCTATGACTGGACCGGCGGCTTCATCAAGAACAACGATTCCGCCGACGACGTCCGCGACATCGACCTGTCGATCGTGCACTTCCTGTCCGGCCCGATCGGCGTCAAGGGCGCCGAGCCCGGCGATTTGCTGGTCGTCGACCTGCTCGACGTCGGCCCGTTGAAGGAAAGCCTCTGGGGCTTTAACGGCTTCTTCTCCAAGCAGAATGGCGGCGGCTTCCTGACCGACCATTTCCCGCTGGCGCAGAAGTCGATCTGGGACATCAAGGGTCTCTATACGTCGTCGCGGCACATTCCCGGCGTCAACTTCGCCGGCCTGATCCATCCCGGCCTGATCGGCTGTCTGCCCGATCCGAAACTGCTGGCGAAGTGGAACGAGCGCGAGAATGCGCTGATCGCGACCGACCCGACCCGCGTGCCGGGCCTCGCCAATCCGCCGTTCGCCGCGACCGCGCATGCCGGCCAGGCCAAGGGCGACACCAAGGCCAAGATCGGCGCCGAAGGCGCCCGCACCGTGCCGCCGCGCGAGCATGGCGGCAACTGCGACATCAAGGATCTGTCGCGCGGCTCGAAGATCTACTTCCCGGTCTATGTGCCCGGCGCCGGGCTCTCGATGGGCGATCTGCACTTCAGCCAGGGTGACGGTGAAATCACCTTCTGCGGCGCGATCGAGATGGCCGGCTGGCTGCACATCAAGGTCGATATCATCAAGGATGGCGTCGCCAAATACGGCATCAAGAACCCCGTGTTCAAGCCGTCGCCGATCACGCCGAACTACAAGGACTATCTGATCTTCGAGGGCATCTCGGTCGACGAGGCCGGCAAGCAGCACTACCTCGACGTTCACATCGCCTATCGTCAGGCGTGCCTGAACGCGATCGAGTACCTGAAGAAGTTCGGTTACTCCGGCGCCCAGGCCTATTCGATCCTCGGCACAGCACCTTGCCAGGGCCACATCTCCGGCGTGGTCGACGTGCCCAACGCCTGCGCCACGCTGTGGCTGCCGACGGAAATCTTCGACTTCGACATCATGCCGTCGTCGGCGGGCCCGATCAAACATATCGACGGCAAGATCCAGATGCCGTTGTCACAGGACAAGTAATCCCTGCGCGACGGGATGCGGGACGGTTGCGTATCACGCCGCCCCGCATCCGCCGTCGCCAATCACAGTACGAATTTGCGCCAGGGGAGAGACGAATGCCGGTTTACGAATATCTCTGCAACGATTGCGGCCCGTTCAAGGACATGCGGCCGATGGCGGAATGCGACGACCCGCAGGACTGTCCGCATTGCGAAACCGAATCGCCGCGCGTGATCCTGACCGCGCCGGCGTTCTTCTGCATGCCTTCCGACAAGCGCAAGGCCGCGGCGACCAACGAGCGCAGCTCGAACGCGCCGATGACATCAGCCGAATACAAGGCCA
>JAIEPP010000564.1 GCA_019748335.1 Xanthobacteraceae bacterium | reverse complement strand
TCATCATTCAGGCCGGTGCCTCCGGCCGCGGCCAGCGCTTCGCCGGCCGCTGGGGCGAGGTGATCTTCACCGCGGCGCGCAATCTGGAAGCCGCCAAACAGGGCTATGACGCGATCAAGAACGAAGCCGCAAAGGCGGGCCGCGATCCCGACCAGATGTTTCTCTGCAACCTGATCACCCCTGTCTCCGGCGCCACCAAGGCAGAGGCCGAAGACAAGATGGCGTTGATCGAAAAGCTGCCGCTGGAGATCGACGCGCTGTCGCTGCTGGCGGAGGGACTGAACTACGACTTTGCTTCAAAGGGCCTCGACGAACCCCTGACCACGGAAGAACTGCAGAGCATGCAGGGCATCATCGGCATCCGCGACGGCGTGCTCAAGACCTCCGGCAAGACCAATCCCACGGCGCGCGACTTCGTCAAATTCAGCGGACGCGGCCAGACCGCCGACGCCATCGTCGGCGGCCCCAAGGAAATCGCCGATCGGCTCGAAGAGATGTTCGTCAACCGGGGCTGCGATGGATTCGTGATTGCGGCGACCTATGTGCCGGGCTCCTACGCCGATTTCGTCAAGCACATCGTGCCGGAACTGCAGCGACGCGGCCTGTTCCACAAGGATTACGCCGGCAAGACACTGCGCGAAAATCTCGGCCTGCGGCGTCCCGCCGCCGGCGCCTGGAAAACCCCGCCACAAGTCGCGGCCGAATAACAACAAACAAGAACAAGAGGAACAGACATGCGTTGGCTCAAATTCACGGCTGCCGGCAGGACCTCCTGGGGCCTCGTCGAAGGCGACAAGGTGGTTACCGTCAACGGCGACCCGTTCGGCGAATGGCAGCGCGGGGCGCAAACGCACGCGCTCAAGGACGTGAAAATCGAGCTGCCGCTGATCCCCCGCACCTTCTATTGCGTCGGCCTCAACTACCTCAAGCATCTGAAGGAAGCCGCCGACAAGGCCGGCACCGTGCCGAACGTGCCTGATCGGCCCGAGATCGGCTATCGCGCCCAGAACGCGCTGATCGCCCATGACGAAGACGTGGTAATCCCCGCGACCGCGACCGAAAAAATCCATTACGAGGGAGAACTCGCGGTCGTCATCGGCAAGAAGGCAAAGCATCTCACCGAGGCCAACGCGATGTCCTGCGTGTTCGGCTACACCATCGGCAACGACGTCAGCGAGCGCACCTGGCAGAAGGCCGATCGCGGGCTGTGGCGTTCCAAGAACGCCGACACCTTCAAGCCGATGGGGCCGTGGATCGAGACCGACGTCGACCTCGACAAGATGGAAACCACCATCCGCGTCAACGGCAAGCAGACCGGGCATTTCCACACCAACGACATGATCTTCGGCATCGTGCCGTTCATCGTCGAGCTGACCAAGTACTTCACGCTGTGGCCCGGCGACGTGATCTGGATGGGCACCGACGGCGCTTCGCCCGATATCAAAGCCGGCGACGTCGTCGAAATCGACATCACCGGCATCGGCACCCTGCGCAACAAGTTCGTCGCCGAGAAGCGATAGGTCATGGGCCGGCGCTACTCCACCTTGATGCCGGCATCCTGGATCACCTTGCGCCAGCGCTCTTCCTCGCCGCGAAAATAACGGTCGAGCGCTTCCGGCGGCTCGGCCACCATGACGAGGCCTTCGTTGACGCCGAGCTTCTTGAAGGCCTCGGACTGCACCGCCTTCGCGGCCGATTTGTTGAGGCGGTCGATGATGTCGGGCGGGGTCTTCGCCGGCGCGTAGACGCCATACCAGGCTTCGGCGGCGTAACCGGGAACGCCGGCTTCCGACACCGTCGGCAATTTCGGAAAGGCCGGCGAGCGTTCCGCCGAGGTCACGGCGATGGCGCGCAACTGCCCGGATTCGACCAGCGACGCGGCGCTCGCCACCGTCGTAAAGATCACCTGGATCTGGCCACCGAGCAGATCGGTGATCGCGGGCGCCGCCCCCCGGTACGATATGGTCGTCAGATTCACCTTGGCCATGTGCTTGAACAATTCGCCGGCCAGATGTGCCGAAGTCCCGGTGCCGTAGGTGCCATAGGAGAGCTTGTCGGGCTCGGCCTTCGCCGCCGCGATCAGATCCGTGATCGATGTGATCGGAGAGGCCTTGTTGACCACGACCAGGTTGAAGGAGCGCGCCACCAGCGCCACCGCCGCAAAGTCGTTATGGGCGTCGTAGGGCAGCTTGGCCTGCAAGCTCGGATTGACGGCATTGGCAAACGTTCCCATCAGCAGCGTGTAGCCATCCGGTGCGCTGGTCGCGACCGCCTGGGTGCCGATAATGGTGCCTGCCCCCGGCTTGTTCTCGATGATGACGGAAACGCCGAGATCTTTTGACATCTCCTGCGCCAGCGTCCGCGCCACCACGTCGGTGCCGCCGCCCGGCGCGAACGGCACCACGATCTTGATGATGCGGTCGGGATAGGCCGCCTCAGCCTCGCCCCCGGCGCATGCCGCGAGCAGCGCGAATGCTGCAAGCGCGAACAGGATGGGTGACTTGCTGGAGGTGCTTTTGGCTTGCATGATTCCTGACTTGCGGTGGGGATAAGGAAGCCTCACCAAACCACGCCCCGCCGTGGAAGGCTATGGGTCTGTTGCCGGTCGGTCATGACGCCGAGATTGCGCGCCAATT
>JAIEPP010000032.1 GCA_019748335.1 Xanthobacteraceae bacterium | reverse complement strand
CCTCGACCTCGCCGCCGGCGGTCTTGATCTTGAGGCACGCCGGGTCGACCTGGGTCCCTCCCGCGCACGCCGTCGCGAGGGTGCGCCCGACCCGGGCGATCGCCTTCCGGCCGCGCAGCAGGCGGCCGATGACATAGGATTGGTCTACCGCACCGCCCGGCGAGTGGAAATAGAACGGGCGCCTGGTCTCCTTGGCATCGGCCAGGAAGCGGCGAACGCGCGCGGCAGCGCCGGCATCGACTTCGCCCTCGACGGCAATCCAGCGATCGCAACCCGGGCCGCAGGAATCGGGCGTCCCCCTGGCATTGTAGATGATCAGCCTCGGCGCAAATCCGTGCTTTTCGGCCGCCGACGGTTCGGCGCGCAACGGGGTTTGAACCAGCAGCAAGGCGGCGGCGAGGAGGAAGCGGAATATCATCGGACCTGCACGATCAGGCGGCAGCGCTACGGAAAACGCAGGTAGCGAGGCTAGACAATGCACGCCAGCCTAGCAACCCTCGGTCGCCGCGGGCATTTCACCTGACAGCGAAAGCAGACGATCGCTTCCACCGCGCGCGTTGCGACGGGATTTTCTCGATTTTGCCCGATTGCAGGAGCCGAATCCCCTGCTATACCCCTGCTTCCGCTTACCTGCGCTCGTTCGCAGGAGTGAGCATGAGGAGATGAACATGCCTGACCAGAATACGCCCGCATCGGGATTCCAGTACAGCCTCACGAATCTCAAGCCGGCCGAGCCCGTGAACAAGATCGCCCTCACCTTTCCCGATGGCGCCAGGCGCGAATTCCCCAAGGACATTACCGGACTAGAGATCGCCAAGGGCATCTCGCCGTCGCTGGCCAAGCGCACCGTGGCGATGGCGCTGGACGGCGCGGTCGCCGACCTCAACGATCCGATTTCGCACGACGCCAAAATCGAGTTCGTCAACCGCGACGACCCGCGCGCGCTGGAACTGATCCGGCATGACGCCGCGCATGTGCTGGCGGAGGCCGTGCAGGCGCTGTGGCCGGGCACCCAGGTCACGATCGGCCCGGTGATCGAGAACGGCTTCTATTACGACTTCTTCCGCAACGAGCCGTTCACGCCGGAAGATTTCGCCGCCATCGAAAAGAAGATGCGCGAGATCATCGCGCGCGACAAACCATTCACCAAGGAAGTCTGGTCACGCGAGAAAACCAAACAGGTGTTCCGCGACAAGGGCGAAGCGTTCAAGGTCGAACTGGTCGATGCCATTCCCGGCGACGAGCCGATCAAGATCTACTACCAGGGCGACTGGTTCGACCTCTGCCGCGGCCCGCATATGTCCTCGACCGGCAAGGTCGGCAACGCCTTCAAGCTAATGAAGGTGGCGGGCGCCTATTGGCGCGGCGACAGCAACAACCCGATGCTGACGCGGATCTACGGCACGGCGTTTGCGAAGCAGGAAGAGCTCGACGCTTACCTTAAGCAGATCGAGGAAGCCGAGAAGCGCGACCACCGCCGGCTCGGCCGCGAGCTCGACCTGTTTCACTTCCAGGAGGAAGGCCCCGGCGTCGTGTTCTGGCACGCCAAGGGCTGGACCATCTTCCAGGCGCTGATCGCCTACATGCGCCGGCGGCTGACCGGCGATTACAGCGAGGTCAACGCGCCGCAGATCCTCGACAAGGTGCTGTGGGAAACCTCTGGTCATTGGGACTGGTACCGCGAGAACATGTTCGCGGCGCAATCGGCCGGCGACGAGGCCGAGGACAAGCGCTGGTTCGCGCTGAAGCCGATGAACTGCCCCGGCCATGTCCAGATCTTCAAGCACGGCCTGAAGAGCTATCGCGACCTGCCGTTGCGCCTCGCCGAATTCGGCATCGTGCACCGCTACGAACCATCGGGCGCGATGCACGGCCTGATGCGGGTGCGCGGCTTCACGCAGGACGACGCCCATGTGTTCTGCACCGAGGCCCAGCTCGCCGAGGAGTGCCTGAAGATCAACGACCTGATCCTGTCGACTTATGCGGACTTCGGCTTCGACGGCGAACTCACGGTCAAGCTGTCGACGCGGCCGGAGAAGCGCGTCGGCACCGATGAAATGTGGGATCATGCCGAGCGCGTGATGGCGACGGTGCTGTCGGAAATTCAGGCCCAGGGCAGCAACCGCATCAAGACCGCGATCAATCCCGGCGAAGGCGCGTTCTACGGACCCAAGTTCGAATATGTGCTGCGCGACGCCATCGGTCGCGACTGGCAGTGCGGCACCACGCAGGTCGACTTCAACCTGCCGGAGCGTTTCGGCGCGTTCTACATCGATGCCGACGGCTCCAAGAAGGCGCCGGTCATGGTGCATCGCGCGATCTGCGGCTCGATCGAGCGCTACATCGGCATTCTGATCGAGCATTTCGCCGGCAATTTTCCGCTCTGGCTGGCGCCGGTGCAGGCCGTCGTCACCACCATCACTTCCGAAGGCGACGAATACGCCAAGGTGGTCGCCGCCGCCGCGCGCCGCGCCGGCTTGCGGGTCGAGATCGATCTGCGCAACGAGAAGATCAACTACAAGGTCCGTGAGCACTCGCTGGCGAAAATCCCGGCGCTGCTCGTGGTCGGCAAGAAGGAAGCCGAGGCGCATTCGGTCTCGATCCGCCGTCTCGGCAGCGAAG
>JAIEPP010000224.1 GCA_019748335.1 Xanthobacteraceae bacterium | reverse complement strand
CAGCTCGGGCGTGGCAATCAGCGTTTCCAGCGCGGGCATAATTCCGACGGGCGGCTTCACGTCCTGCGCGCGCACGATGGGCAACAACGCCGACGCCACATGCGGACGATCGTAGAGCGGCGCCTCGTCGCCGAGCTCCTTGATCGGCAGATCGGCCATGACGTCGCCGCCATGCTTGACTACGAAACGCTTGCTCGGCGTGGTGTAGCCGACGACCGCGAAGTCGAGGCCCCACTTCCTGAAGATCGCCTCGGCCTCTTTTTCCTTTTCGGGCTTGAGCACCATGAGCATGCGCTCCTGGCTTTCCGAGAGCATCATCTCGTAGGCGCTCATGCCGGTCTCGCGCGTCGGCACTGCGTCGAGATTGAGGTCGACACCGAGATCGCCCTTGGCGCCCATCTCGACCGCCGAACAAGTCAGGCCCGCCGCGCCCATGTCCTGGATCGCGATCACGCAATCGGCTTGCATGATCTCGAGGCAGGCTTCCAGCAACAACTTCTCCGCGAAGGGATCGCCGACCTGCACGGTCGGGCGCTTCTCGGCGGAATCGTCGTCGAACTCGGCTGACGCCATCGAGGCGCCGTGAATGCCGTCGCGGCCGGTCTTGGAGCCGAGATAGACGATCGGCATGTTCACGCCGGAGGCCGCCGCGTAAAAAATCTTGTCGGTGTCGGCAAGGCCGACGGCCATCGCGTTGACCAGGATGTTGCCGTCATAGCGGGTGTGGAAACGCACCTGCCCGCCCACCGTCGGCACGCCGAAGGAATTGCCGTAGCCGCCGACACCGGCGACCACGCCCGACACCAGATGCCGCGTCTTGGGGTGTTCCGGCGCGCCAAAGCTCAGCGCGTTGAGGCACGCGATCGGGCGCGCGCCCATGGTGAATACGTCGCGCAAAATGCCGCCGACGCCGGTGGTCGCGCCCTGATAGGGCTCGATGTAGCTCGGATGGTTGTGGCTCTCCATCTTGAACACGACCGCCTGGCCGTCACCGATGTCGATGACGCCCGCGTTCTCGCCCGGCCCCTGGATCACCCACGGCGCCTTGGTGGGCAGTCCCTTCAGATGGATGCGCGAGGATTTGTACGAGCAGTGCTCGTTCCACATCGCCGAGAAGATCCCGAGCTCGGTGAAAGTCGGCACCCGCCCGATCAGCTTCAGGATGCGCTCATACTCGTCCGGCTTCAGACCATGGCTGGCGACGAGTTCGGGGGTGATCTGGGGTTCGTTCATGGGTCTCTTATTAGGTAGATCGATGGGAGCCGAAAAGGCCTTTTATGGCGCATTTCCGCCCTGTCCAGAGCTTTGCGGGGAGCGCTTGCCGGGAACGCTGTTTGCACATCGCGCCCGGATCGGATTTAAGGGCTGAAACACCCATTAGAAGGCCATTTTTAGTGAACGAACTCCCCAAAAATGCATTCCGGCACCGTCCCGATCTGCACGTCGAAACCGAGGGCGAATTCAAGGGCTGGAGCACCTGGACCCGTGACAGTTTCGAGACCCATAACGGGCCGTTCTGGCACCGGATCGACGAAAACGGCAAGGTGCAATGCGCGTTCCGGGTCGAGAACAAGCACCTCAACGGCATGCGCAACGTCCATGGCGGCGCCTTCATGTCGTTCGCCGATTACTGCCTGTTCGCGATCGCGTCGGCCCATCATCTCGAAGGTCCGGGCGTCACGATCGGCTTTTCCTGCGAATTCCTCGATGCTGCCCGTGAGGGTGAATTGATCGAATGCGACGGCGAAGTCACCCGCGCCGGCGGCTCGCTGATCTTCCTGCGCGGGACGCTGAAATCGGGAGAACGGGCGCTGTTCACGTTTTCAGGCACCATCAAGCGGGTGAAGTGGAAGCCGCAGACGGATAAACCCGCCGTTGCCACCTGAGGCTCCACAGGTTCGTCGCGGCTGGCGCGACTATGCGTTGCTGCTCGCATTGGCGTGCTGCTGGAGTTCGACCTATCCGCTGGCCAAGATCGGCCTCGGCTCGATCCCGCCGATCACCTTCATCTCGGCGCGATCGCTGATCGCCGCATCCTTCCTGCTCGCGATCCTCTATGCACGTGGTCTTCGGATCCCGACCGACGCCAGGGCCTGGAAGCTGTTCGCCTTCCAGCAGACCATCAACTCGACGATTCCGTTTCTGATGATCACCTGGGCGCAGCAATATGTTCCGGCCGCGCCCACCGTGGTGCTGGCCTCGACCACGCCGATCTTTGCCTTCCTGATCACTTGGGGCATCACGCGGCACGAGCCGGCGACGCTGCTCAAGCTCGCCGGCGCGATGCTGGGTCTGGCCGGCACGGGCGTGATCATCGGCCTCGATGCGCTCGGCGGGCTGTCGAGCAATCTGTTCCCCGAGATGGTGATCCTGCTCGCGACCGTCTCGTTTGCCTGCGCCACGATCTTCGGATTGCGGCTCTCCGATTACGATCCGATGGTGGTCGCGGCGGGCTCGCTGCTGTTCGGCGGCACGCTGTTGCTGCCGGTAGCGCTTGTCGTCGAGCACCCCTGGACCCTGCACCCGACACGCGAGGCAATCATCGCCATCGTCACCATCGGGATTTTCTCGAGCGCGCTGGGGCTGATGCTGTTCTACATGTGCCTCGCCCGGCTCGGCAC
>JAIEPP010000419.1 GCA_019748335.1 Xanthobacteraceae bacterium | reverse complement strand
GGGCGGATTGCCTATGTCACCTGTTCGGTGCTCCCGGCCGAAAACGGCGAACAGATCCGGGCGTTCGTGGCGCGGCATCCGGAATTCTCGGTGGTGCCGCCGGAGCAGACGGCGAGCGCGCTGTGGGACAAGGCGGAAGAGTTTGCCGCCGCCGCGCTGGAGTCGCCGGAAGGCTGGCTGATGACGCCGCGCCGGACCGGCACGGACGGGTTCTTTGTCAGCGTGTTGAAGAAGGCGTAATGTCGTCATCCTGAGGTGCGAGCAGAGCAAGCCTCGAAGGATGCGGCAACACTTGGGCTCGTCGCCCTTCGAGGCGCGCCAAGAAGCGCGCACCTCAGGGTGACGGGACTGACAGGTCCGCTAACCCGCCAGATGGTTCGCCGAGCCCTGCTTGATCTTCCCCTCTGCATTCAGCCGCAGATATTCGCAAATCCTGGCACCGCGCTCGTTCTGGTAAAACACCACGACGCTGTCGGGGCTGACATAAGTGTCGATCAGCTCGAAACGCAGGTTCGGGATCATCGACAACGCCTTGCTCCAATAGGCGCGGACTTTGTCCTTGCCGCGCAGCGTGCCGGAGGCGTCGAAGCCGAGCGCGGGAATCTTGTCCGAGGTCATCTCGAAGTCGTCGGTGTAGAGCGCCAGCACGCGTTCCAGATCATGCGAGTTCCAGGCGGCGACCCAGTCCTGCCCGAGCGCGGCGAGCCGGTTGGGTTCGTGGTGATCAGGCATTGGTTTCCTCCATTCTGCCTCTTGGACAAATTAGGTCAATAATACTGACCTAATTTGTCCTGTCCATCCCCCGCAGAAGAATGTGGGCCGCCCGTTTCTCGCGGTTGCGAGGCAGCCCCCTGTCGCGTATCTGCTTGCCATGACAGCCCCACAGCAAGCCCGCGAGTCGACGCCAACACTGGCCTCGGCGCATGACAAGATTCTGATCGTCGATTTCGGCAGTCAGGTGACGCAACTGATCGCGCGCCGGGTGCGCGAGGAGGGCGTCTATTCCGAAATCGTGCCGTTCCAGAAGGCGGAGCAAGCCTTCAAGGACATGAAGCCGAAAGCCGTGATCCTCTCCGGCGGTCCGGAGTCGGTGCACGAGGCCGGTTCGCCGCGCGCGCCGCAGGCGATCTTCGATTCCGGCGTGCCCGTGCTCGGCATCTGCTATGGCCAGATGACCATGGCCGCCCAGCTCGGCGGCGAGGTTCAGGGCGGCCACCACCGCGAATTCGGCCGCGCCGATGTCGAGGTCAAGGCCGCCAGCAACCTGTTCGAGTCCACCTGGGGCGTCGGCGAAAAGCATCCGGTGTGGATGAGCCATGGCGACCGCATCACCAAGATGCCGCCGGGCTTTTCGGTGGCGGGCGTTTCGCCCAACGCGCCATTCGCGGTGATCCAGGACGAGAAGCGCAAATATTACGGCCTGATGTTCCACCCCGAAGTGGTGCACACGCCGGATGGCGCCAAACTGATCCGCAATTTCGTCCGCAAGGTCGCCGGTCTCACCGGCGACTGGACCATGCGCGCATTTCGTGAAGAGGCAATCGAAAAGATCCGCGCCCAGGTCGGCAAGGGCAGGGTGATCTGCGGATTGTCAGGCGGCGTCGATTCAGCTGTCGCCGCCGTGCTGATCCACGAAGCGGTCGGCGACCAGCTCACCTGCGTGTTCGTCGATCACGGCATGCTGCGGCTGGACGAAGCCAAGACCGTCGTCGACCTGTTCCGGCATCACTACAACATCCCGCTGGTGCATGTGGATGCCTCGAAGCAGTTCCTCGGCGAACTCGCCGGGGTCACCGACCCCGAGATCAAGCGCAAGACCATCGGGCGCCTGTTCATCGACGTGTTCGACGTCGAAGCCAAGAAGATCGGCGGCGCGGATTTTCTGGCGCAGGGCACGCTCTATCCCGACGTGATCGAGAGCGTCTCCTTCACCGGCGGCCCGTCGGTGACCATCAAGTCGCACCACAATGTCGGCGGCCTTCCGGCGCGCATGAACATGAAGCTGGTCGAGCCCTTGCGCGAACTGTTCAAGGACGAAGTCCGCGTGTTGGGCCGCGAACTCGGCCTGCCTGAAATCTTCGTCGGCCGTCATCCGTTCCCGGGCCCCGGCCTCGCGATCCGCTGCCCCGGCGAGATCACCAGCGAAAAGCTCGACATCCTCCGCAACGCCGACGCCGTCTATATCGATCAAATCCGAAAAGCCGGCCTCTACGACCAGATCTGGCAGGCCTTCGCCGTGCTGCTGCCGGTCAAAACCGTCGGCGTCATGGGCGACGGCCGCACCTACGAATACGTCGTCGGCCTGCGTGCCGTCACCTCCACCGACGGCATGACCGCCGACTTCTACGCCTTCGACATGAAGTTCCTCGGCGAGACCGCGACGCGGATCATCAACGAGGTCAAGGGCGTCAACCGGGTGGTGTACGACGTGACGTCGAAGCCGCCGGGGACGATTGAGTGGGAATGATTTTGGCCTATCCCAAGGTATCCGGCGGTATCCAGAAATACGATACAACACGCTGAAATAAAAAAGAAAATCGTTCAGGATGGTTCGAGGACTATCGGCCGGCAGAGATCGCCGCTGACGGACTTCTTGACGGTGCGTCTTCCCATTG
>JAIEPP010000706.1 GCA_019748335.1 Xanthobacteraceae bacterium | reverse complement strand
GACTGGATGTCGAAGATCCTCGGCAACCTCAGTGGCCGCCCCGGCGTTTCCGCCGCATTGATCGACAGCACCGGCACCATTATGGCGGCGCCCGCTGATCAGGCCAGCATGATCGGCCGGTCGCTAGACAATGTCCCGCTGTTGTCGGCGATCGCGGAAAAGGCGCTCAGTTCCGACGCCGCCGACGGCTCGATCGCGTTTTTGGGAACCGACGGCTCAAGGCGCGCGCTCAGCTTTATCCGCATTCCCGGCACCGAGTCGCGCCTGATCGTCAGCATCGACGAGGCCAAGGTCACGGCCGCGATCAATCGCGAGATCCGCACCGCCTATCTTCAGCTGTGCTTCGTCTGCTTGTTCGTGCTGCTCGGCGCGCTGATCGCCGCGGAAAAACTCATCATCAATCCGATCGAAGTCATGACCGGAATGGCCAAGCGCTTCGGCGAGGGCGACTCCTCGGCCCGCGTGGCGCGCAGCCGCCTGCCCTCGGAATTCACGCCGCTGGCCCGCGCCTTCAATGCGATGGCGGCCCAGCTCAGCCAGCGCGAGCGCGAACTGGTCGCCACCAACGAACGGCTCACCGTGATGGCCTCGATCGACATGCTGTCGGGCCTCGCCAACCGCCGCGGTTTTCAGAGCCGCCTGGATTTTGAATGGATGAAGGCGCAGCAATATAACTGTGAGCTATCGCTGCTGATGATCGATGTCGATCACTTCAAGCTCTACAACGACACCTATGGCCATCCTGAAGGCGACGCCTGCCTGACCAAGCTCGGCGAAACGCTGGCGGGCATCGCCGCCGACACCATGGGGTTTGCCGGCCGCTACGGCGGCGAGGAATTCTGCCTGCTTCTGCCGAACACCGGCCCGGTGAAGGCGCTCGGCATCGGCGAGACGGTGCGCGCCGCGATCCAGGACCTCGGCATGCCGCACACGACCTCCAGCCATCAGATCGTCACCGTCAGCGTCGGCGTCGCCGTCACGCTGCCCAACGAAGACCAGCGCCCCGGCGACCTGATCGAGGCCGCCGACGCCGCCCTCTACGCCGCCAAACACCGCGGCCGCAACACCGTGGTCGAGCACGGCTTTGCCAAGCTGGTCGACGAAGCCGGGATGGCGATGGCGGGCTAGCCAGCGGCCATCTCCCGCTCGAGTTCGAGCTCGGTGACGATACAATTACGGCCGTTGCGCTTGGCCTGATAAAGCGCACGGTCGCACCGATCGATCAAATCCGTCATCGACTCGCCCAGCTGAAACTGCGCTACACCAATCGAAACAGTGATGCTTGGAATAACCTCACCGGTCGAGCGACGCGTAATTTTGCATTCTGCGATCGCGCGGCGGATGCGCTCGGCAACCGTACGGCAGGCAGCGAGTTCGGCGCCGGGAAGTACGGCGATCAGTTCCTCACCGCCATAACGGGCCGGAAGATCCTTGTCGCGCACGCGTTCGCGCAGCACCTTTGCCACCAGGCGAATCACCTGATCTCCGACGACGTGACCGAAATTGTCGTTGAACTTCTTGAAATGGTCGATATCGATCAGGAACACGCTGAGCGGCTCGTCTTCCTCCATCGCCGTGATCTGCGCGGTGCGGAAGAAATCCTCAAGGGCCCTGCGATTCGGCAATTCTGTGAGCGCGTCGGTCCTGGCGCGCTCCTCCGACTTATTGAGCGAATCGCGGATCGTATCCAACTCGCGGGTTTTCTCGACGAAATTTGCCTCCATCTGGGTCGCCCGCGCGGCCGCCTTCGCGAGCTCCTGCACCAGACTTTCTACCAGCCGCTTCGGATCGACGCCGGCCTCATTCTGATCGGCAACATCGCTGATCGCCTGCATTTGCAAGCGATTATCAGCAATGGCCGTCGTAAGGAACAGCTTGGCCGACTCCATCACCGAGTGGAGTTGTTGCGAGACGTTATTGACGCTCACCCCATCGGCGCCCTGCGTGCCGACATAGGTCGCAAACAGTTCCTGATTTATCTGGGCGTCGAACTTCCGCTTGTTGCCGATCAGGATGTGGATCGCGCGTTTAAGTATCGGAGACGTACCGAGCGAATACTTGAACCAGACGTGAAAATTGTTCGGTGTCGGCGGCACACGCTGTTGCGCCATCAATCCAAAGGCTTTTTCCGCGACAGACGTCGCGTACTCGAGATCGAGCTCGTCGAGCGCGGCATCGGTCACAGTTGAACTGATCTCCGGTCGCTGGGGCTGAATCCGTTTCTTCCGTTTTCGAGAGCAACCTCGCACCCAAACGTTAAGCAACGGTAGCAGGATGCTAACGCCGTCCCTCGGGAATAAAATTCGGATTTCCGGAATTGCCTCCGGGAAGCGCCGGGATCCGCATCGACACTCCCCCCAACCCGTTGACCCCACAGCCGCTTTTGTGGCCTAGTCCGCCGTCCCAAGGCGGGACCCCGAATCCACAAAAAGCCCTGCGATTTCATGACCTCCGAACGCTATAACGCCCGTGATTCCGAGCCGCGCTGGCAACGCCAGTGGGACCAGAAGGCGATCTTCGCCTCGAAAAACGACGATCCGCGGCCGAAATACTACGTGCTCGAGATGTTCCCCTACCCGTCCGGGCGCATCCATATCGGGCATGTCCG
>JAIEPP010000696.1 GCA_019748335.1 Xanthobacteraceae bacterium | reverse complement strand
CCCAGCGCTTCGCCGGCGATCACCTGCGGCAGTTTGTAGAGCGTCAGGTTGATGCGGTGGTCGGTGACGCGGCCTTGCGGAAAATTATAGGTGCGGATGCGCTCGGAGCGGTCGCCGGAGCCGACCTTCTCCTTGCGTTCGGCGGAGCGCACGGCGTTGATTCGCTGTTGTTCGGCGTCGTAGATCCGGGAGCGCAGGATGTTCATCGCCGAGGCCCGGTTCTTGTGCTGCGAGCGGCTGTCCTGCATCATCACCACGATGCCGGTCGGAATATGCGTGATCCGGATCGCCGATTCGGTCTTGTTGACGTGCTGGCCGCCGGCGCCCTGCGCGCGCATGGTTTCGATGCGGAGATCGTCGTCCTTGATGTCGATGTCGACATTCTCGACCTCGGGCAATACCGCGACGGTCGCCGCCGAGGTGTGAATGCGCCCCTGGGTTTCGGTGTCGGGCACCCGCTGCACGCGGTGAACGCCGGACTCGAATTTCAGCTTGGCGAATGCGCCGCGGCCCTGCACCTCGGCGACGATTTCCTTGTAGCCGCCCATGGTGCCTTCCGACGCCGAGACCACCTCGACCTTCCAGCCCTGTAGCGCCGCGAACCGCTCGTACATCCGGAACAGATCGCCGGCGAACAAGGAGGCTTCGTCGCCGCCGGTGCCGGCGCGGATTTCCAGCACCACGTTGCGGTCGTCCATGGCGTCCTTGGGCAGCAGCGCCACCCGGATTTTTTGCGCGAGTTCGTCGACTTTCGCCTGCAGCGTTTCGAGCTCGGCTTCCGCCATGCTGCGCATGTCCGGATCGGTGGCGGTGTCCGCCAGCAGGGTTTTGGTGTCGGCGATCTCGGCCTGCGCGGCGCGATAGGTCTTGACGGCGTCGATCAGCGGATTGAGCTCGGCGAGCTCACGCGTGATCTGGACGTATTTCTCGGAACTCAACTGGCTCAGCAGTTCGGCCTCGAGCGAGGCGTGGTGGGCGAGCAGGATATCGAGTTTGGCTTCGGGTAACATGTCGGTGTTCTCTGGCGGCAAAAGGGAAGGTGGCGTTGTCGGGGCAGAGCCTCGCTACAACGACAGCCCCTCGGCTTCCGCGAATGCAGTCAGCTTCTCGCGGATTGAGACGCTGCCCGACGGCGCGTCGAGCAACGGCATGATGACAGCCTCGGCCTTTTTGGCATCGAGGTCGAGAATCAGCGCCTTGACCGGGCCATGTCCGGTGGCGGACATCGACAGCGAGCGGTAGCCGAGCGCGATCAGCGCCAGCGCGCCGAGCGGCTTGGAGGCCATCTCGCCGCACAGCGAGGCGGTCTTCTTGGCGGCATTGGCCTTGCGGATGATGTCGCGCAATGCCCGCAGGATCGGCGCCGACATGGTGTCGAACCGTTCGGAAACCTTGGCATTGCCACGGTCGACCGCGTACATGAACTGGAACAGGTCGTTGGAGCCGACCGAGACGAAGTCGACCTTCTTCAGGAGCTCGTCGAGCTGATACAGCAGCGCCGGGACTTCGATCATGGTGCCGACGTCGATCCGCTCCGGCAGCGCATGGCCGTGCTGGCGCAGATAGGTCAGTTCGCGCTCGACGATGGCTTTGGCCTGGTCGAACTCGGCGACTTCGGAAATCATCGGAAACATGATTTTGAGCGCGCGGCCGCCGCCGGCCCGCAGCAGCGCGCGAATCTGTCCACGTAAAAGCCCCGGCCGGTCCAGACCGAGCCGGATCGCGCGCCAGCCGAGCGCGGGATTTTCCTCGGTCACGGTCTCCATATAGGGCAGCGCCTTGTCGCCGCCGATATCCAGGGTCCGGAACGTGACCGGCTTCGTCCCTGCGGCGTCCAGCACGGTGCGATACAGCGCGAGCTGGTCCGAGGTGCGCGGCAGGCTCTGGCCGACCATGAACTGCAGTTCGGTACGAAACAGCCCGATGCCGGCACTGCCGGTGTCCTCGATATGCGGCAGGTCGATGACAAGACCGGCATTGATCATCAGTTCGACCGGCTGGCCGTCCTTGGTGATGCAGGGCTTGTCGCGCAGCGCCGCATATTGGGCCTGACGGCGGGCGCGAAAACGCACGCGTTCGGCATAGGCGGACTCGATTTCGGCCGAGGGACGGACATAGATCGAGCCCGAGGTGCCGTCGACGATGATGGCGTCGCCGGGATCGGCAATGCCGGGCGCGTTCGGAATTTCGCCGACGGCGGGAATACCGAGCGCACGCGCCACGATCGAGACGTGGGAATTGGCGGTGCCTTCCTCCAGCACCAGGCCGCGCAGGCGCTTGCGGTCATAGTCGAGCAGCGCCGCCGGGCCCATGGCGCGCGCGATCAGGATGGCGTTCTCAGGCAATTGCTCGCGCGACGGCGCGTGGTCCTGGCCGACCAGTTGCCGCATCAGGCGGTGGCCGAGATCCTCGAGGTCGTGCAGGCGGTCGCGCAGATAAGGGTCGGTCGAGCGCAGCATCCGCGCGCGGGTATCGGACTGCACGCGTTCGACGGCGGCTTCCGCGGTGAGGCCGGTGGCGACCGCTTCATGCAGCTTGTGCGACCAGCCGTGGTCGTTGGCGAACATCCGGTAGGCTTC
>JAIEPP010000202.1 GCA_019748335.1 Xanthobacteraceae bacterium | reverse complement strand
AGGCGGCCTGATTGATCGTGGTGCCGATTTCGGATTCGATCTTGGTGACGTATTGCGCGACCTGTTCGTCGGTCAACCCGCGCTGCAACGTCTCCTTCAGCTTCTTCATCTCGTCCGAATTGGCCTCGACCTGTGGCACGTTGACGTCGGTGACGCGGAACACGATCCAGGCGCTGCCGCCGGCATCCGGCGTCTGGCCGACGCCATCCTTGGGCGTGCGGAACGCGGCGGTAATGACCGACGAGGGAACGTTGGCCAGTGAGGCATCACGGCGGAATCCCGTTGCGGTTTCGACCTTGGATCCGATCGCCGCAGCTTCCGCGGCCAGCGTGCCGCCTTGCTCGAGCTTCTGCACCATCTCGGTCGCCTTGGCACGCAGCTTGACCGAGATCTGCTCGTCGCGCCATTTCGCCTCGACCTGGTCCTTGACCTCGTCGAGCGGGCGCTCGCGCGACGGCGTGACGCCGAGCACGTCGTACCAGACAAAGCCGCCGCGGAACTGGATCGGATCGTTGTCGACGCCGACGTCGCTGTTGAAGGCCTGCGAGACCACGTCGAGGCCCTGCGGAATGTTGCCGACGGGCTGGCCTGAGGGGAGGCGGCCGGAGCGATCGACCGCGTCGATCGTCACCGCGGTCAAGCCGAGCTTCTGCGAGGCTTCCACCACGTTGGAGCCGCCGCTGCGCTCGTCTTCCATCTTGTTCTGGATTTCGGTGACCTTGGCGCGGGCCCGCTCGGTCGCGAGTTCCTTCTTCACCTGGCCGGCCACGCTCTCATAGGTTGGCGTCACGCCCGGTTCGATCTTGCCGATCTTGACCAGCGCCACGCCGAACTGACCCTTCACCGGCTGGCTGATCTCGCCCGAGGGCAGCGAAAACGCCGCGTCCGCGATCGCGGGATCGATGATCGCCGATTTCGCGATCAGCCCGAGGTCGACGTCGGTCAGGTTGAGATTGCGCTCCTTGGCGAGGTCGTCGAACGACAGCCCGCCGGTGATGCGGCTGCGCGCGGTCAGCGCTTCCTCCTCGTTGGGAAACACCATCTGCGACACTTCGCGCTTCTCCGGCGTGCCGATCTTGTCGCGGCGCTGCTCGAACACCTTTTTGGCGTCCTCGTCGGAGACGTCGGTCCACTTGCCGATCTCTTCGGGATTGATCACGACAAAGGCGAGCTTGCGGTATTCGGGCGCACGGAACTGGGTCTTGTGGTCCTCGAAATAGGCGGCCAGCGCCTCGGGCGACGGCGCCTCGATGGTGCCCGCCTGCGCCGCGTCGAGCTTGAGATAGTCGATCGAGCGCTGCTCGTTCTGGAAGCGGGTCAGCGCGTCCACCATCAGCTTCGGCGGTTCGAGGCCCGCCGAAATGGTGCCGGCGATCTGGCGCCGCAGGCCGACGCGGCGCTGCTCGGCGAGATAGCGCTGCTCGGTGTAGCCGAACTGCCGGATCGCGCCCTGGAAGCGCGCCGGATCGAACTGGCCGTTCAATCCCTTGAAGTTGGGATCGGAGTAGATCATCCGCATGGTTTCGGCTTCAGACTGGCCGAGCCCCATGCGCCGGGCTTCCTCGTCGAGCGCTGCTTCGGCGATGGTCTGCTGCAGCACCTGACGATCAAGCCCGAAGGCGCGGGCCTGGTCCATGGTCAACGGCCGGCCGAAACTGCGGCCGAGTTGCTGCAGCTTGTCGGTATAGATCTGGCGGAACTGCTCGATCGAAATCTCGGTGCCGCCGACCTTGGCCAACGACGACTGTCCAAAGCCCTTGAAGATGTCGGCGATGCCCCAGACTCCGAAACTGATGATCAAAACGCCCATGACGACGCTCATGATCGCCTTGCCGAGCCAGTTTGATGAGGCCTTGCGTATTCCTCGAAGCATGGGTCCAACTTGTCTGATTAGGAGGGAACCGGGTCGCGCCTTGGCCGGATCCTTGGATGGATACGAAAAGGGCGTCACCGAGTTGATAAAGCATCATAAAGTGGCAGTCGTCCGGTCGCAACCTCAGCGGCGCGGGCCAATTGAAGCGGTTAACGGCCGGGAATTGATAGCGCACGGCTCTGCCCGCATCTGGAACTGGCCGCAAGCCTCTGCTAGCGCACTAATACTGACATTTGCGAGAGTGAAGACATGACCGACGCCATCCGGCCGCTGATCGCGGGCAACTGGAAAATGAACGGCCTGAAATCGGCCATGACCGAATTCGACGCCATGATCGCAGGCGCCGCCGCCGTCGCCGCCAAGGCAGACCTGCTGGTCTGCCCGCCGGCGACGCTGGTCGCGGGCTTCGCGGCCAAGGCCAAGGGCTCCAAGCTCACCGTCGGCGCCCAGGATTGCCATCCAAAGGCTTCCGGGGCCCATACCGGCGATCTCTCGGCGGAAATGCTCGGCGATGCCGGTGCCACCGCCATCATCGTCGGCCATTCCGAGCGCCGCGCCGACCACGGCGAAACCGATGCGCTGGTCCGGCAGAAGGCGGAGGCCGCCTGGCGTGCCGGTCTTGTCGCCATCGTCTGCATCGGCGAGACCCAGAAGCAGCGCGATGCCGG
>JAIEPP010000092.1 GCA_019748335.1 Xanthobacteraceae bacterium | reverse complement strand
TCTTCCTTCGGCAGATCGTAGAGGTCCTTGTCCATCGCCGGACCCGGATCGATCTTGTTCTTGATGCCGTCGAGGCCGGCCATCAGCATCGCGGCGAAGCCGAGATAGGGATTGGCCATCGGATCGGGGAAGCGGACTTCGACGCGCTTGGCCTTCGGGTTCGCCGTGTAGGGAATACGGCAGGAGGCCGAGCGGTTGCGGGCGGAGTAGGCGAGCAGCACGGGAGCCTCATAGCCCGGGACCAGGCGCTTGTAGGAGTTGGTCGACGGGTTGGTGAAGGCGTTGATCGCCTTGGCGTGCTTGATGATGCCGCCGATGTAGTGGAGGCAGGTTTCCGACAGGTCGGCGTACTTGTTGCCGGCGAACACCGGCTTGCCGCCCTTCCAGATCGACTGGTGGCAGTGCATGCCCGAGCCGTTGTCGCCATAGACCGGCTTCGGCATGAAGGTGGCGGTCTTGCCGTAGATGTGCGCGACCTGGTGGATGCAATATTTGTAGATCTGCATCTGGTCGGCCATCAAGGTCATGGTGTCGAACTTCATGCCGAGTTCGTGCTGGGCGGAAGCGACTTCATGGTGATGCTTCTCGACCTTGACGCCCATCTTGGCCATCGCGCCGAGCATTTCGGAGCGCATGTCCTGCACCGAGTCCTGCGGCGGGACCGGGAAGTAGCCGCCCTTGGTGCGGATGCGGTGACCGAGGTTGCCGCCCTCATATTCGGTGTCCGAATTGGTCGGCAATTCCGAGGAGTCGAGCTTGAAGCCGGTATTGTAGGGCGTGGCGGAGAAGCGCACGTCATCGAACACGAAGAACTCGGCTTCCGGTCCGAAGAACACGGTGTCGCCGACGCCCATCGACTTGACCATCGCCTCGGCCTTCTTGGCCATGCCGCGCGGGTCGCGGTTGTAGGGCTCGCCGGTGGTCGGTTCCAGCACGTCGCAGGTGATGACCATGGTGGTTTCGGCGAAGAACGGATCGATCGTCGCGGTGACCGGGTCCGGCATCAGGCACATGTCGGATTCGTTGATCGCCTTCCAGCCGGCGATCGAGGAGCCGTCGAACATCGTGCCTTCGGCAAAGATTTCCTCGTCGATCATGCCGATGTCGAAAGTCACGTGCTGCCACTTGCCGCGCGGATCGGTGAAGCGCAGGTCGACGTATTTTACGTCGTTGTCCTTGATCGATTTCAGAACGTCTTTGGCGGTCTTCATGAATACCCCTTTAGGATGCGGTTTCCAGGACTCAGCGACAATCAGACTGCGCCGGTGCAACGCTGGATTTCGAAACACGTGGATTTCGAAACACCCAGATTTCACAAACGAAATCAGGCCGCCGAGGCAGCCTTTTCTTGTTTTTTAGTCGCAAAATGCGGGATAGCACCCGGCTTAGATAGCGTCCAGCCCGGATTCTCCGGTTCTGATCCGGATCGCTTCCTCGATGTTGGAGACGAAGATTTTGCCGTCGCCGATGCGGCCGGTCTGGGCAGCGCGGCGGATGGCGTCGATCGCCTTCTCGACCAGCTCGTCCGAAATCACGATCTCGATTTTCACCTTGGGCAGGAAGTCGACGATGTATTCCGCACCGCGATAGAGTTCTGCATGTCCCTTCTGGCGGCCAAAACCCTTGGCTTCGGTGACGGTAATGCCCTGAAGTCCAACTTCCTGAAGCGCCTCTTTAACCTCGTCGAGCTTGAATGGCTTGATGATGGCTTCGATTTTCTTCACTGAGCGCCTCCCGGGCATTTCATTACGGAGTGTAGATAGTTTCGATGTCGCACGAGGCGCCGTCTGGTCGATCCCAAGTTTCCGGCGATGGACCGGAAAGCCTTCACAATTGTCGTCAACTTTGACAATCCTGAGCCGGCTCCATCGTCGACTTCCTCAAAAGCAGGGTCTATGCCAAGTTGTTAACGGACCTGATATTGGAATGTTATCAGACTTTTAACAGGCAAATGGAAGAGGTCGGGTCGAGGGTGGCATGATATCGAAGCCCACCAAATAGGCAAATCGATCAATTGGTGTGCAATCAGCGAAAAACAGGCCGTCTACGCGACGACGAACTGCCTCCGGAAAAGGCGATCAGGTTGAGGATTCGGCATGGAAGTTCTGACCACGGCTGAGATGGAGCGTGCCGACCGGCTGACGATCGCGGCCGGCACGCCCGGATTCGCGCTGATGATGAGCGCGGGCCAGGCCGTGGCGGAAGCCGCGATGGATCTGGTCGCGGAGGGGCCGATCGTGGTGGTCGCCGGCCGCGGCAACAATGGCGGCGACGGTTTTGTCGCGGCGGCCGAACTGGCGGCACGCGGCCGCGACGTCTCGGTCATTCTGTTGTGCGAGCGCGACAGCCTCACGGGCGATGCGGCGCTGGCCGCGCGCGGCTGGAAATTTCCGGTGCTGCCGTTCAACCCGCACGCGATCGGCAAACCGGCGCTGATCATCGACGCGCTGTTCGGGGCCGGCCTCGATCGCCCCGTCAAGGGCGATCCGCTCGAGATGATCGAGGCGATCAACGCCAATGGCGCGCCGGTG